>CAWUOF010000352.1:0-5048 GCA_963923765.1 uncultured bacterium
GGAAAACATAAACACCTTTTTCCTTGAGAATGCGATCGGCATCAGAAGTAATAGGGCCATTAGCTACTTCAAAGATATACTTAGCCTTAATATTATCCACATTATCGATGTGAATTTGATTTTCTAGGGCAGCCGGAACTAATATATCAACATCAAGAGTGAGAAGTTCTTCATTAGTGATAACTTCGTAATCAACAATATTGCAAACACTATCTTGACAGTAAAAAGCTTGCAAACCTTGATTAGAAGCTTTAAAACGACGGATACTAGCCACATCTAAGCCTTTTTTAGAATAAATTCCGCCTTTAGAGTCACTAACAGCAACAACTTTATAGCCTGCTTTTGAGAGTAAATCAGCTATTTCTGCACCAGCATTACCGAAACCTTGGACTGCAACAGTAGTTTGTGCCGGTATTTGCTCAAATTTCGGCATAATAGTTTGGATGGTAAAATAAGCCCCCATAGCTGTAGCCGTATCTCGCCCCTGACTACCGCCAAGAGTTAAAGGTTTACCAGTGATAACGGCTGGGCAAAGTTTGCGATGAATAATACTATATTGATCCATCATCCAACCCATAATCATCGGGTTAGTGTAAACATCGGGGGCCGGAATATCCACATCAGGGCCAATAAAATCGGCGATCGCATCTATATAACCCCGACTTAAACGTTCTAATTCCATTTTTGATAATTCTTTCGGGTTAACAGTTACGCCACCCTTAGCGCCGCCAAAAGGTAAATTTACCACTGCACATTTAAAGGTCATCCAAAATGCTAAAGATTGCACTTCATCTAGGCAAACATTGGGATGATAACGAATACCTCCCTTGCCGGGGCCTCTAGTATCGTCATAGCGCACACGATAGCCTTGGAAAACTCGCAAAGAGCCATTATCCATTCGCACAGGAATAGAAACACTTACACTAAGTTTGGGAAATTTTAAATGCTCGATCGCATCTTCGGAAATAGCTACATATTTTAGAGCTTTTTCGAGTCTTTTACTAGCATCGGTAAATAAAGAACCTGACATTAATTTTCTCCTTAGTCACAAGCTATAAGTATATTTAGTGCTGATAAGGGATCATTGCCAGATATCTAGGGATCGGTAAAAAATTTTAATAAATGATGAAAAACTTAATTCTGGCGATCGCTTTAACTCTAATTATAGATACCTGTAATCTGCTTTAGATTCGTGAAAACGCGGAAAAAATCTTTTTCATCTAAATATATATGTAAAGTTTTTAATACTTTTCTAATAATTGCTAAATTTAAGGTTATTACTCTAAAAAAATTAGGTAAATAAAAAAAAGTGGGACAGAAAAGAAATTGGCACAAAAATAGATAGAATATGAATCATAAAGGGAAAAATAAAATGCCCTGGGAAAGATAAAAATAAAATGATGATTAATCCAGGGATAAAAAAAGTCAAAATTATCAAGGAAAATAAAATCCAATAAATTTACCAATAATAGCCAAAAAATTAGGCGATAAGACTATATAATAAGAAACAAAAAAGTATAAATCGGTAAAAAGCATAAATGAAAAAACAAGTAAGCGATCGGGTAAAAAATTTATAGTGAGATCGATCGCAACACTAAACGACAAAAAATTCAGTAGGATAAAGTAGACAAGTCAAAATCGATGCAAAAGAGAGGAGAACTACCTCGTGGCATTGGCGGAAAAAATAACAAAAGATTGGCGAGAGCGACTGGCCACAGATTGTCCAGAGCAAAGCCCCACCAATCGGGAAAATATAATTAAATGGCTGTTGGGAGAAGAACCGGAAAAATTTGAGACCATGACTCCGGAACATTTACTCATTATCCAACAGGCAATGGACTATCGCTGGCGAATTCTACAACAACGATATTTAATGATTGGTCCAGAAAAGGCATATCGCAACTTAATCCAGCGCTTAGGGTCCTTGGTGATGTTGCGAAATAAAATCAGAACTTGGGTAGCACTAAGTCGCGATCGCCAACGCACAGTAGTAGATGTGCTTTCAGAAGTAATTCAAGAATTGTTGCACAGCGATCGCTATATGCAACAACAAATAACCTGGATAGCCCAATGTACCCCAGAAAAAAATCTGCGAAATGCCTTACTACTGGCCACAACAGAAGAATACTGCCTTAGACCAATTCGCAATCAGCCATTATTGGTATATCGATTTGTAAATTATCTGCGCCGTACTCAAAAAGGAGGACTAACTCAAGTTCCCGCTAAAGAATTAGTTAAGCTAATTTCTGATGAAATTACCCCCGATGATGCCGAAAGCCCCATGAGCTTATTAGATGTTCAAGCCAGCAGCCAATACCAAGAGGCCCAAAAATGGGAAGAACAACAGGTATTACGTCAGGCAGTACAACAAAAATTTGAATCGTATTTAGCCCAAGAAGTGGATGAAGAAGCAGCAAAATGGCTGAATTTATATTTACAAGGGCGTTCCCAAGAGGCGATCGCTCAAGAATTAAATTTACCCATCAAGCAAGTTTATCGCCTGCGGGAAAAAGTTAGTTACCACGCTATTCGGGTTTTTGCCGTTAAAGCTCAACCTGAATTAGTAGCTAACTGGCTAGAAACTTCTGTAAAAGAACATCAATTAGGTTTAACTCCCCGAGAATGGCAAAAATATTGGGATAGTCTTACCCCCACACAACGCCAACTTATCGACGGGCTAAAAGCTGGTAAAAAACTAGAAATAATTGCCCAAGATTTAAACATGAAAACTAATCAAGTTATGGGAGAATGGAGTAAACTTTATTTAGCCGCCCAAGCTATCCGCAGTGCTTCATAAAACCAACCTAAAAACATCTAAAAAATATACAGAGACAAAAAAGCTGGCATATCAATAGAAAATAGGAGAAAATTATCACCTTATCCTTAATATATCTGGTAAAATCATGGCGAATTTATTTCTGGGCTTAAGCAATGGTTTAGATTATTTATCTAACCAATATAAAAGCAAGGTGTTACAAGGTTTTAATGTTATAATATTCCAGGTAAAATTATTTGATTTGTAAGAAAATTATATAAATAATTTCAACCTAAATAAAAATAAAATTTATGAACTAGGTTTTTTCTAAATATTGCATCGATATTTAATTCCCTAGCCGATCGCTGATCAAATAACCGCTTGAAAAAAATTGAGGATATTTTAAAATCAAATTTATTGATATATGATACATTATGTGATATAATAAAATTATAGCATTTTAAATACGTGGAATCTGACTAGGTTTATATTTTAAATATTAAAAGAACTATATAACAGCAAAAAGGCTGGAATAAACTTAAATATTTTTATAAAAATTATTGTTTCAAAAAATGTAAAAAATGTCACAAAAAAACATGGTAAAAAAAAGGCGATCGACTTAAAAAATAAAATTATGTAGTATTACTTTTTTCCTGATAAGCTCGACTACTTGCGTAAAATTCATGGGTGTTTCGTCTATCTTCGCCTATCCTTTTCACAAATATTTTGCTGGAGGAAAAGGAGTCAAAAAAATTTTATCAAAAAAAACTCTTATTTCTGGCTATATTTGTCAATTAGACAACCACCAAAAATCCACAACAAATAATATCCTAGAAATAGGATGAAATATCGTCAAAATCACCTTGGTAGCAAGTAAAAATACTTAATAAGTTAACTTGTTTAGACTGAAAATTCCCGTTAATGCCCGATTGCCTTGGTTTCCTCGTCGTTGAATATATAATTAAACGATACAGGTTATTTTTGACCCAAACCAGGAAAGAAGCGTATTGGTACAAACCAAAAGTAACTTATAACCCTGATTTGAGTCCAAGGCTACTGAAGCGAAAAAGTGATCCAAAATTCACAATTACTTGGATAGTCCTATGGATTCATATCAGATATTTCGACTTATAGACTCTATTTTACCTTTTGAAGCCTGCCTGTATCATCAAGTATTGCCTATAGCAATTGAAGGTAGTCGCTTACGGCTGGGAATGGTCGATCCAGATGACTTAACAGCTTTAAATTATGTGCGACAACTTTTAGCTTATGTAAATTGTTCTTTAATACCGCAGCCAATTTCTGCCGAAGCTCATAAATCAATGCTGTCGGCATACTTAAATTATACAGATAAATCTAAAAACAGTCCAGGGGAAAATAATTATAATACATCTAAACTAACTAAAAATGAAGTCGATCGCCCCTTAAAACCACCACCAGAAAAAGATAAATCTAAACCAAATACAGAGGAAAATAATCATGCATCTAACCTAATTAAAAATGAAGTCGATCGCCCTTTAAAACCACCAGCAGAAAATAATATCTCCCAGACTAAATCTGATAATATAAGTGCTATTCAACCCACTGTTAATACAGAAGAAGAAAAAATTAAAAGTGCTATTCAAGATATAATAAATTCCTTACCAGTTTTGGAAGTAAAAACCGATCATGTATCTAGCCCGATGGAAGTCTTGGCGACGCTACCTCCCCCACAGTTACTAAAAGAATTATTAGGGCGTGTAGTAACAGGAGGCATTGGGCGATTACATTTTGAGCGACACCCTGAACAAGGGCGCATTCTTTGGAGTCAAAATGGTGTTTTACAATCGGTATTAGAAAATTTACCACTAAATGTATTTCAATGTGTAATTAATGAATTAAAAATTTTAACTCATTTACCTTTAATTCCGATTCAAAATCCTAAACAAGTAGAACTTGCAAGACGTTATCAGGAAAGTGAAATATTAGTACGTTTACGAATTATGATAGGTAATCATGGAGAAGAAGCTACCCTACAAGTTTTGCGGGGGGCTGCTTTGAAATTTTATCAACAGCAATATTTAGAAAATATTAGTCGAGATGCGCTACGACACGCCCAGCAACTTTATCACAAAATTAAAGAAATGCGCGATCGATCTTTAAGATATCCCTATCTTAATATTTCCCAATTGGAAGTTTTACCTGCTTTACAACAGTTAATTCAAGGTGTTAACCAAAATATGAATGATATTAAAGCTTTACCTGCTAGTGATACATCGAAGAAAAATTAGGGCATGGGGCAGGGGGGGCAGGG
>CAWUOF010000353.1:0-5040 GCA_963923765.1 uncultured bacterium
TCCAACCATTTAAATAAATAGATCAGTTACCAGAAAAATCGCCTAATAGATCTGATAAATACCTTGGTAAAATTAATGGTATATTTTGATAAATATTTAATTAACAGATAACTAGAGGGAGTTGTGAGGTTATATAATGTATTTAAATAACTAAATAAATAATTTTTCTAATTAGGATGAGAAGTTATTTAATTTTTCTAGCTTAGTATTTTTAGGGCTGACATATTGTAAAAAGATTTATAAATAAATTTAGTAATGGAAAAATTTACCAGATAATTTAAATTTTTAAAATTTATTGCTAGTAATTTTAGGTGAGATTAGGAAAACCTACTTGTTGTTGCACTAAAATATAACTAGAGGCGGTTATAACTCCCACCTCGACAAGTAGTTGAGTCAAAGATATAAAAAAATGGGATTTTTTGATTCTGAAATCGTTCAACAAGAGGCCAAACAGCTATTTGAAGACTATCAGGCCCTAATTAAGCTAGGGAGCAACTACGGCAAATTTGACCGAGAGGGGAAAAAGCTGTTTATAGATCAGATGGAAGCAATGATGGAGCGTTATCGAATTTTTATGAAACGCTTTGAGTTATCCGAAGATTTTATGGCACAGATGACCGTAGAACAGCTAAAAACGCAATTGGGTCAATTTGGCATGACTCCTCAGCAAATGTTTGAGCAAATGAATATGACCCTAGAAAGGATGAAAGCGGAACTGGAGAAGCCGTTATAATTGGTTGCATCCAGTTCAAATATGGCCTAATTTTATCCTTGAGGCGGGTCAAATTCTGAGGGCGATCGGAAATTTTGGACTGGCACTCCTTGGAGAGCCTGTTCCATAAAATCGCGCCAGATGGGAGCGACAAAGCCGCCACCTGTTGCCCCATGACCGATGGGGCGGTAATCATCATTACCCACCCAAATAGCTACTGATAACTGTGGCACATAGCCAACAAACCAAATATCGCGTTCTGAAGAAGTCGTTCCTGTTTTACCCGCCGCCGGACGTCCTATATTAGCTGCGGTGGCAGTTCCCTGAGTAATGACACCTTGGAGAGCGCTATTAAGGGAAGCGACAGCCCAAGGATCTAAAAGTAACTTAGGTTTGGGGGTATTATCTAAAAGAACATTACCGCTAGTATCAGTAACTTGGACAATAAAAGTAGTATCTGAATGCCAGCCATTATTACCAAAAGTAGCAAAAGCGCCTGCCATTTCCAAAGGCGTTAGATCCACAGCACCTAAAGGCAAAGAAATTACAGGTTCGATCGGGCTTTTAATACCCAGGATGCGGCAAGTTTCAATTACTTTATTTAGCCCGACAGCTTGACCAATTTTAATAGCAGGAACATTCATAGAAACTTCTAAAGCTTTACGAATACTCACTGCACCAGAAAAACCACCGCCATAGTTTTGGGGAGAGTAGTAGCCATCACCATCGGGATAGCTAACGGGGGTATCCATAACGATCGAATCCGGGCTATATTTACCACTAGCAAAAGCCGTATAGTAAACAAAAGGTTTAAAAGCAGAACCGGGCTGGCGTAAAGATTGGATAGCGCGGTTAAACTGGCTTTTTTTGTAATCAACTCCACCCACCATAGCTTTAACAAAATGGGTGCGGGGATCAATAGCAGCTAAAGCCATTTGGTCAGCATTGAGTTGGGAATAGATGCGATCGTGCCATTTACTAACAGTATCTTCAGCCTGACGCTGAAGTTTTAGATCAATAGTAGTTTGTACACGCATTCCACCTTTAAGGATAGCATCGCGACCAAATTTTTCAGTTAATTCCTTAATGGCTGCTTCTGAAACATAAGGAACTTTACTCTGACGAAAAGAAGTAATTTGTCCTATTTTTAAAGTTTGTTTACGGGCGGCAGCTTCTTCTTCTGGGGTAATCCATTTAAGTTCCCTCATCCGCGTCAAAACCACCGATTGTCTTTCTTTAGCTATTTTATAATTAACAAAAGGACTAAATTCTTCTGGAGCTTGTACCAAACCGGCCATCATAGCCGACTCAGCGAGGTTTAATTCCGAGGCAGACTTACCGAAATAACTTTGGGCGGCAGTTTGGACACCGTAGGTATTATGACCCCAATAAACCTGATTTAAATACATTTCCAAAATTTGATCTTTAGTCAAAATTTGTTCGAGGCGAATAGCTAAGACTGCCTCAGCTACCTTGCGACTAAAGGCGCGTTTGGGGGATAAAAATAGGTTTTTTACTAACTGCATAGTCAAGGTAGAACCACCTTCGACAGTTTTACCTTGATCTATATTGGCTTTAAAAGCGCGGGCAATACCGCTTGGGTTAATACCTTGATGAAAAAAGAAATGGCTATCTTCAATTGCTAAAACTGCTCTTTTGAGGTGAGGGGAGATTTTGTCCAGGGGAACGACTTCTCTATTGGCTTCGCCATGAAGACTAGCGATCGGAATGCCTTTAATGTCGTATATGTAAGTTGTTTCTGTAGGAACATAATTTTTTAGCATCCTTACGTCAGGTAAATTACGGAAGCTAATGGCTAACCCCACCAAGCCCCCAGCTACTAAGGAACTGGTTAGCATAGTGAGGCCAAGTAAAGTTCCTGCTGTCACCTTGCTGACGCCCTGAACAAATTCTAAAATAGGTGCTGATTCTTTAGTTGAATTTTGTCCGATCGTGTTAGTAGACACGGCAATTTCACTTCCTCAAAAGGCTGAATTAAATTTATTAACTATGATTGGGCAAGTATCTTAGCGCTGTCTGAAGAAAATTTTGCCCTATTTATGCAATCAACAACTTTATAAAAGTCATATCCGGATACCCATGACAAGGGGTAATTGTGGCTAAATAAATTTATGGTGACATACTAGCTGCCAGCCGAGATAAGGATCTTCTTTGCTACTAGTTTTCTAAATTTTTGCCACTAATTTTTGCAATTATAGTATTTTGAGCTTTAAACCATAAGTTTAACTTAGCCCAAAACTACTTTTTGTCCTCCGATAATTTTTTGTATATTTCCCAATTATGACTGATTCCCTATCTTGGCTACTGCGTGGTACTGCGGAAATTTTTCCCGATCGCCCAGAGTCCGAACAAATCGAAGAAAATTTGGCTAAACTTATCCAATCCAGAGGGGATGGGCCGCCGTTGCGGGTTAAATTAGGTATTGACCCCACTGGCGCTGATATCCATTTAGGTCATAGTATCCCTGTTCGTAAACTCCGGGCTTTTCAAGATGCAGGTCATACAGCAGTACTTATTATTGGTGATTTTACTGCTCGTATTGGCGATCCTACTGGTAAATCAGAAGTTCGTCGTCACCTGACACCCGCAGAAGTAAAAGCTAATGCCCAAACTTATTTAGATCAAGTCCGCCCTATCCTAGATTTCGATACACCCGGACGCTTAGAAATTCGTTATAACTCAGAATGGCTGGCTAAACTAGATTTGTCCGAAATTTTAGAACTATTATCTACTATGACTGTCGGACAAATGTTAGCCAAAGAAGGTTTTGATCTGCGAATGACCCAGGGCAATCCGATTTATTTGCATGAATTTCTTTATCCTTTAATGCAAGGTTACGATTCAGTGGCGGTTAAATCCGATGTAGAATTAGGCGGAACAGACCAAAAATTTAATATTGCTGTGGGAAGGGATTTACAGCGCTATTTTGGTCAAAAACCCCAATTTGGAGTACTCATGCCAATTTTGCTAGGTACTGATGGGGAGCAAAAAATGTCTAAGTCTCTTGGTAATTATGTTGGTTTGTCGGAAAATGCCCTAAGTATGTATTCAAAATTAGAGAAAATTCCTGATAAATTAATCAAAGATTATTTTGAATTACTAACTAATTTACCTCTGGATGAATTACCAGAAAATCCCCGGGATAAGCAAAAACTGCTGGCCTTAGATGTGGTTTCCCAATATCACAGTCAAGATGCAGCGAAGGAAGCACAAAACGCTGCTATTAATTTAGTCCAGGGTAATGCTAAACAAGCTGATGCTGTGCCGGAATTTTCTTTAGAATCAGTACAGTTTCCGGCTAAATTGTTTTATTTAGTTAGTGCCAGTGGTTTATGTAAAAGTAGCAGTGAAGCCCGTAAACAAATTCAAGGTGGAGGTGTACGTTTAGATGGGGAAAAAGTTATTGACCCTAATCTGGCTTTTGATTCTCCATCCGCTTTGCAGGGTAAGGTTTTACAGTTGGGTAAAAATAAATTTGCTCGCTTAGTGTAGGGATTTGCTAAGGGCTATGTAATGAGATAAATTTGGGAAAGTTTTTTAAATTTTCCCCTGTTATTCTGTTTTTATTTCTTGATATCTATGTCGCCAAATAAAATTATTGTGCCGTTGGATGTTTCTAGTCAGGCTGAAGCTATAGCTTTAGTAGATAGTTTGCCGGAAGTATCTTTTTGGAAGGTGGGTTTAGAGTTGTTTGTTAGTAGTGGCCCTGGGATTATTGCCACTCTGAAAAATCAGCAAAAGCGTGTTTTTCTGGATTTAAAATTTCACGATATTCCTAATACTGTTGCTGGGGCTTGTCGTGCTGCTGCTAGTTATGGGGTGGATTTAATTACTGTTCATGCTACTGCTGGTAAAGCTGCTTTGCAAGCAGCTAAGGCTGCTATTATTGAGGGTTCGGAAAAAGCTGGGTTTCCTCCGGCTAAATTAATTGCTATTACTTTGTTAACGAGTTTAAGTTCCCGTGATTTGGCTTTTGATTTAAAGGTTCCTGTGGAATTGTCAGAATATGCTTTACAAATGGCTTTATTGGCACAGGAAATGGGGTTAGATGGGGCGGTTTGTTCGCCGCAAGAAGTGGCACAATTACGTCAGATATGTGGTGATGATTTTCTGTTAGTTTGTCCTGGTGTTCGCCCGACTTGGGCTGATGCTGGTGATCAACGGCGAATTATGACGCCTGCCGCAGCTATGCAGGCTGGGGCAAGTTATCTGGTGATTGGTCGTCCTATTACTGGGGCAAGCGATCGCGCTTTGGCTTTTTCTCGTATTTGTCAGGAGTTATAGGGCAGGGGGGCAGGGGAGCAGGG
>CAWUOF010000354.1:0-5039 GCA_963923765.1 uncultured bacterium
GCTAATCCTAAATAATTAATACCTTCTGGTGTTACTTCAAATCTACAGGGTAAAACTTCTAAGCCTTTAGTGACAGCCGATCGCAATAACTCCCCATAAACTTTATCTACACTATCTCCAGGCGAAAAACTATTACAATCACTACGATTAATAAAATAAAGCATGATTCCCCGTGATTCTGGTAAAATACCCATTAATTCCTTTAAATGTTTTTGGCCCCTAGTTGTGACTGTATCGGGAAATAACGCTAAATTGCCTTGATGCCAAGTAGTATTTTTAACTTCTAAATAGATAGGTTTTTCGCCTCCTTGTAGGAGAAAATCTACTCGGCTTTTTGCGCCTTGATATGAAACTTCTGGGAGAATTTGATTATAATTACCTAATTGGGGAAATAGATATTTTTCTAAAGCTAATTTAATTACTCGATTGGGTAAAGCCGTATTAACTCCTACCCAGGTGTTATTAATTTGTATCATTTCCCAGGTATAGGCAAGTTTACGTTTAGGATTATTGCTATAGGATAGTAAAACGGGATGACCAGGAAGATAAACATCCGTCATTGGGCCTGTATTGGGGCAATGGGCTGTGACTATTTCTCCTGTAGAAAGTTTAACATCGGCAAAAAAACGCTTGTAGCGTTGCAGTAAAATGCCGGAGTAGAGAGGGGGATAGGAATAAATACGATCGCCTGTCATTTTTTAATAATTAAAGATTTTTAACAATTTTATTAGCTATGATTAGCAATTTTTGATAACTTGAAGCTGAGTTACAAAAAGATATAATTTTTATTATATGAAACAAAATCAAATTTTTCTGACAAATTTTCCCAGATTTTTTAGCTAATTTTCTGATGTTTGAGCATATTATCATTTTTGAATAAAATATTTTTATATTAAAAATTTTAAAAATTGTTAATTAAAATCAAAGATTATCCGAAAAATTACTGATATAGTTACCCCCAATCGAAAAATTCACCAGATATTAGCAAAAAGCGATCGCATTGAGAAGATTATAACTAAATATATGGGTAAAAACCCTGTTTTTATTAGCTTTCACCTGGATAATTTCGGAAATTATTATAGATAATAATCAATGGTAATAGCGGAAAAAGGCAAAAATTCTCAGGGGAAATAGCCAGTATATTCGAGTATTAGGTAAAATTTCCCAGGGTGAATCATATATGTAGAAATACTGAGAAAATAGGGAAAATAAACCAAGAAACGGCCAACCAACAACATCAAAAACTTGGCTGAAAATAAAAATTTTAGCTAACATTCATTTAAAAGGATGTATATCATAAGAAAGCGCCCACAAAAGGAGGAATTTTTACTTAAAAAGCCAAATTTAGGATTAAATATATGGGCGATACACATTAGTTATCTTAAATACTTCGTGTCTGAACCCAAGAAAAAAACTCGTTCTCTAGTCGGAATTGCCTCAATAGTGGCAGTTGCTACGCTAATTAGCAAAATATTTGGACTAGTACGCCAGCAAGCGATCGCTGCCGCCTTCGGAGTAGGTGCTGCTGTAGATGCCTACAACTACGCTTATGTCATTCCCGGATTTTTATTAGTATTATTAGGGGGAATTAACGGGCCTTTTCACAGCGCCATAGTCAGCGTTTTGGCCAAACGTCCTAAAGAAGAAGCGGCAACATTAGTAGAAACCATTACAACGATAGTAAGTGGATTTTTACTATTAATAACGGTAGGATTAATAATTTTTGCCGATCCGTTAGTAGATTTAGTCGCACCCGGGTTAGCAAGAAGCGCAGAAGGATTAGAAATTCGGTCGATCGCTATCCAACAATTTCGGATTATGGCACCTATGGCCCTATTAGCAGGGTTAATAGGAATCGGTTTTGGCACTCTTAACGCCGCCGATCAATATTGGTTGCCATCTATTAGCCCGTTATTTTCCAGCGTAACAGTAATTGCTGGCATCCTAATTCTGAGTCTGCAAATAGGCGACAAAATTATCACACCGGAATATGCTTTAACAGGAGGCTTAGTTTTAGCCTGGGGAACCCTAATCGGTGCGATATTACAATGGCTAGTACAGTTAGCTGCTCAAATACGCACAGGTATGGGTAAATTACGCCTGCGGTTTGATTTTCATCAACCTGGAGTGAAAGACGTAATTAAAGTTATGGGACCGGCAACTCTTTCATCAGGTATGTTACAAATAAATGTCTATACCGATTTGTGGTTCGCCTCCTTTATTCCCCAAGCGGCAGCAGCAATGGGATATGCTGGATTATTGGTACAAACGCCTTTAGGAATTCTTTCTAACGTTATATTAGTACCTTTGTTGCCAGTGTTTTCCCGATTAGCAGATCCCCAAGATTGGCCAGAACTAAAACAACGTATTAGACAAGGGCTAATTTTGACAGGGATTACCATGCTGCCCCTGAGTGCAATAATGATTACTCTGGCAGTACCGATCGTGCGGGTAATTTATGAAAGGTATGCTTTTAATAGATCAGCTTCTGAGTTTGTCGCGCCAGTGTTAATTGCTTATGCGATCGGAATGTTTGTTTATTTGGGTAGAGATGTAATAGTACGGGTATTTTATGCTTTAGGAGATGGAGATACACCCTTTCGAGTTAGTGTAGTCAATATTTTTCTGAATGCCCTACTAGATTATCTCCTAGTGCAAGCTTTTGCAGCACCAGGTTTGGTTTTAGCTACAGTAGCAGTAAATCTAATTTCAATGGTAGTGCTATTGTGGTATCTCGATCGCCAACTAAATGGTTTGCCTTGGCAAGAATGGGGATGGCCAATTGTAGGGCTGACAGGTGCTAGTTTCTTAACTGGTTTAACTTGTTGGGGAACTTTGTGGGGTTGTCAGCAAATTTTTGGCACAGAAGGGTTATTGATACAAGTTGTGCAACTATGTGTTTCTGGCTTAATTGGTTTAAGCGTTTTTGCGGTTGCAGCTAGTATGTTAAATTTGCCAGAAGTTGATGTTTTCGTGAAGCGTTTGCGTCAGCGTTTTGGTAGGCATACTAATTTATAGAAATACACCCTTTCGCGGGTTTATTTGATTAAAATAACTACATGGAGTTTATTTCAAAAAAAGTTCACATTTCCTTTACAAATTAAAGATTTGATGCAAATCCCCCCTGATTTGGGTTTGATGGCTAAAATAAGACTAAAGTACATTCTGAGTCACTGCTGCTGGGCAAAACCTTCAATGCTGCTTAGAATAAGTGACTCCTGACTGATAAAGCATGACCATTCTCGAATTGAGTATGAGTTAATTGCGAGGTAATAGGGAAAAATGGGTGCATTAATTTTGCCAGCCGATTTTCAAATTAAACAGGCCAAAAATTTACTTCTAATCCTGCCAAGAAAAATCTGGGATGGGATAAAAACTGTTATTCCTAATTTCGCCGCCCAGAAAAAATCGGCCATGTCGTCAAAAGTAGGCAGGAAAATTAGAATTTTTCAGCTTGACTGTTGGCGACAAGGAGAAAACCTAGTCTGACCATTTTTCTATTCCCAAGATAGGATGAAGAACAGACTTACAAATTTTGTAAGGAAAGCTACAATTGAAAAGGAATTTGCTCGAACTATTTCCAAAGGCTGCTGTTATAAAAGCAACCGTCGCAGCAATAAACCTTTATTTGCCTTAGTCAACCGCTAACATTCAATGTTAAAGCGGTTAACCATTGACTAAGTAAGATAATGAAACCAGCAGATAATGTTTTCTAGTAATTGATTCTTGAATAAAGGAGCATGAGGAACGCGGCATGACCCAGGCTAACAACGTACTCCCAATTATCAATCGGCCTGAGACTGATAAAATCGATTTGATTCGCATAAACTCAGAAGAACAACCTGATATTGATTATGTAGATATCTTGTTGTCTGATGATGATATATTATTACCCACTGTAGCCAGCGAATCAGGTGATTTAATCGAGCATCAACCCGATGAGGACGAAACAAAGTCTGGTAAAGTTCGCTCGGCCCGACGACGGGCACAAGCCAAGAAAAAGCATTACACTGAAGACTCTATTCGTCTATATCTGCAAGAAATTGGTCGGATTAGACTATTAAGAGCAGATGAAGAGATTGAACTAGCACGAAAAATTGCCGACTTACTCGAATTACAAAGAGTAAGAGAACAATTGTGTGAAAATCTAGCACGAGAACCGAAAGACGCGGAATGGGCTGAGGCACTTGATATGTCTTTGCACGCATTTCGTGCCCGTTTGTATAAAGGACAACGGGCAAAAGATAAAATGGTGCAGTCTAATTTGCGTTTAGTGGTTTCGATCGCTAAAAAATATATGAATCGAGGCTTATCATTTCAAGACTTGATTCAAGAAGGTAGCTTGGGATTAATCCGGGCTGCGGAAAAGTTCGATCATGAAAAAGGCTATAAGTTTTCAACTTATGCTACTTGGTGGATTCGTCAAGCAATTACCCGAGCGATCGCAGACCAATCTCGTACTATTCGTTTGCCAGTTCATCTCTACGAAACTATATCTCGTATCAAAAAAACTACTAAACTTCTTTCTCAAGAAATGGGGCGTAAACCCACAGAAGAAGAAATCGCAACTCGCATGGAAATGACGATCGAAAAATTGCGATTTATTGCTAAATCTGCCCAACTTCCCATTTCCCTAGAAACTCCTATTGGTAAAGAAGAAGATTCTCGCTTAGGAGATTTTATCGAATCTGATGGTGAAACTCCTGAAGATCAAGTATCAAAAAATCTACTTCGCGAAGATTTAGAAAGTGTTCTCGATACTCTTAGCCCCCGTGAACGTGATGTTTTGCGCTTGCGTTATGGCTTAGATGATGGACGCATGAAAACTCTTGAAGAAATAGGTCAAATTTTCAATGTTACTCGCGAAAGGATTCGGCAAATTGAAGCTAAAGCATTACGCAAGCTACGCCATCCTAATCGTAATAGCATTCTTAAAGAATATATCCGTTAGCTGTTATAAATTTGCTAACTGATTAAAAATTTAGCAATAAATAAACTCCGAAGCATTCTCGCTATCGGAGATTTTTTATTATTGATTA
>CAWUOF010000355.1:0-5039 GCA_963923765.1 uncultured bacterium
TACATTCTAAATTTATTTTTTGTAGTTGGTAATTTATCGATAAGGCAGGGGCGGGGTTATTTATCTTATCGTTTAGTATCAAAATTTATCGAATAACCCGCCCCTACAAGTTTATTAATATTTTTGCAATTAATCCTAAATTCTACATTCTACATTCTACATTCTAAATTTATTTTTTGTAGTTGGTAATTTATCGATAAGGCAGGGGCGGGTTTATTTATCTTATCGTTTAGTATCAAAATTTATCGAATAACCCGCCCCTACAAGTTTATTAATATTTTTGCAATTCCCCAGTGCCCAATACCCAATGAATAACCATCAATTATCCATTATTAATTATCCATTATCAATTATTTGCCCAATTATCTAAAAAACGGAGAGGGAGGGATTCGAACCCTCGTTAGAGTTACCCCTAAACAGCATTTCCAGTGCTGCGCCTTCAACCACTCGGCCACCTCTCCAGGGGAAAATGAGATATGTAATTTCTCAGTCACAAGATAAATATCGTAGCAGATATATCAGAAATTTGCAAATAAATTTTTAAATTAATTTTTTCTGGGTATTTAGGAAAATGGCCATAGTCGATCGAGTACCTCAATTTGTCGTAAGCTTTTATGTATGGGCTGACTGAAAATTAGCTCTTTTGTCTTTATATAACACCAATGAGCCGTTTTTATACCGTTAAGATTCACTATCGCCAGACGGGAGAGCGTTTTAGCGTTCAAGTTCCCGAAGATCGTTATATTCTGCACAGTGCGGAAAATCAAGGGGTAGAATTACCTTTTTCTTGTCGAAATGGGGCTTGTACCGCTTGTGCGGTGCGGGTAATTTCGGGGGAATTACATCAACCGGAAGCTGTGGGCCTTTCTCCTCATCTGCGGCAACAAGGTTATGCTTTATTATGTGTTAGTTATCCTCGATCGGACTTGGAAGTAGAAACCCAAGATGAGGATGAAGTTTACGAGCTACAATTTGGACGTTATTTTGGGAAGGGGAAAATCCGGGCTGGACTACCTTTAGATGAAGATTAGATTTTTAGCTGGGCAAGGGCGATCGCTACTAAAAAATCTTTTATCTGTTTATTGTATCTGTTTAATGTGTTGTGGGCTATTGCTGGTGAGTTGTCGATCGTCGATCGCACCTTCAGGAATGACTGTCAAAATAGAAAGGGTGGTTAGTGGTAATACCCTAGAAATATTAGGGCAAAACAACCAAGAGCAACTATTTGAAAAAGTACGCCTGATTGGAATTGATGCCCCAGATTTAAAGCAACAACCTTGGGGACTAGCAGCAAAACAACAACTAGAAAACATGATAAATAACGAAACTGTGTTATTAGAAACAGATCTGGAGAATAAAGATCGCTACGGGCGACTAATGGCTTATATTTGGCAAAAAGATTTGCTATTAAATGAACAGTTAATTGCGGCAGGTTATGCTTTATACGTGCCTCGATCGCCTAACAATAAATATAACCAACGTTTTGCCCGTGCCCAAGAAAAAGCTAGACTTCTGGGACTAGGTATATGGAACCCCCAACAACCCATGCGACTAACTCCCGCAGAATTTCGTCAACAGTATAGATAAAAATTATGGGTCAATATTGCTGAAAAAAATATCAGTAATTTAAGCTTTAAAATACTCCTGGCTTAACTTGTTGACCCATAAAATTGATCCATAAAATTACGGAGAAAGCAATTAAAATCAATTAGCTGAACATCTAACCTAAAATATGAGTAATGATAATTCCGAACAACTACAAATATTCCTCGATATTGCTACTGAAGCTGCATTAGCCGCCGGCGCTATTTTGCAAAAATTTTGGGGTAAACTAGCAGAAATTCAAGAAAAAGGTCGTCCAGGAGATTTAGTCACTGAAGCCGATAAAGCTGCTGAAGCAGTGATTTTAGAAGTTTTACGTCGTCATTTTCCCCACCATTCTATCTGGGCTGAAGAATCCGGACAATTAGGAAATATAACTGATGAATATGTGTGGGCGATCGATCCTTTAGATGGTACTACTAATTATTCCCATCAATACCCAATAGCATCTAGTTCCATAGGATTATTAATTAATGGTATTCCCCAAGTAGGAGTAATTTATAATCCTTTTAATCAGGAATTATTTCGTGCTGCTAAAGGATTAGGTGCTACTTGCAATCGGCGATCGATTCGGGTTTCGCAAATATCAGAATTAAGTAAAAGTTTATTAGTAACCGGTTTTGCTTACGATCGCCGGGAAACAACTGATAATAATTATGCTGAATTTTGTCATCTTACCCATTTAACCCAAGGTGTACGTCGTAGTGGTTCCGCTTCCCTAGATTTAGCTTATGTTGCCTGGGGAAAATTAGATGGATATTGGGAAAGAGGCTTATCTCCTTGGGATATAACTGCCGGTATAATTTTAGTACAAGAAGCCGGTGGACAAGTAACAGCCTACGATGGTAGCCCTTTAGAAATTAAATCAGGGCGAATTTTAGCTACTAATGGGGGAATTCATAGAGAATTATCAGCACAATTACTAAAAACTCCCCCTTTATCGGCATGGTAAAATCTGTTTAAGCTGAAAAGCATTGATATATATCACACCTTACTTTTTAGTAAGGGAAGTACAATAGTAAAAATATTACTACTAACAGATTTGCATAGGTAATTTGGATAGGTAAGTATGACATTGGAAATAAAACAAGGATTATTCAAATTTGATTTCATTGATTATCATGCAGTTTTAGGCGTGCCTATTGATGCTTCCATAGATGAAATTAGTAAAAGATATCGCTTTTATTTAGCTCGTCGTTTACATCCAGATAGTAATGCAAAAAAAAGCGATGCTGAAAAGAAAATGGCTACAGAGTTATTTTCTAAGCTAGTTAGTCCAGCTTATACAAAATTATCTCACGATCGCGAAAAAGCAGAATATGGTGTACTCCTGGGAATGATGGGTAAACGCCTAATTCAAGAACAAAATAAAGTTGAACTCCAAAGCGAAAAAGCTAAACAGTTAGCTAAAGCGGGTGGAGATTTAGATAATGCCTATCGTAATGCGGTAAATGAATTAGGCAAAAATCAATATGATTCTTTAACAGAAGTTCCTAATATTATTGGAGAAATTAGCGAGTTAAATTTAGTTTATTTACTCCGTAAAGTTGGCAAAACTACACGCCCACCTGCACCAGCCTCGCCACCGCCTCCACCTCCTAGTGCTGTGGGTGCTGCTGCCGCTAAATCACCTGCGCCTATATCTAGCCCTGCCCAAAAATCTTTGCTTGATGATTATTGTCGTAGGGCAGAACAGTTAATGAATCTTAATGATTTGGTACGGGCAAAGGTAGAGTTACAAGCTGCTTTGAAAATAAATCCTAATAGTAGCCTCGTTCATGCCTTAATGGGGATGGTTTATTTAAAGCAAAATCAACCTAAAGTGGCTAAACCTCATATTGATAAAGCTTTGGCATTAAATCCCCAAGAGCCAATAGCTTTGGAGGCAAAAAGAAAATTAGATCCCCACGCCGCCCCTCCAGGAAAACCGGCGGCTGGGGCAAAAGCAACTCCGCCGCCGAAATCTCCAGGCGGTGGTAAGGCGGCACCGCCTGGGAAACCGGGTCAAAAACCTGATGATAAATCTGGTGGTGGTGGTTTGTTTGGTGGTTTATTTGGTGGCGGTAAAAAGAAATGATGGTGTATCAATCTCCTATCGGGGCTAGGGATCTATTGCCTCTGGATGTTGCTCAAAAAATTTGGATTGAAAAACGTTTACAAGAAGTATTTCAGCGCTGGAGTTATCATCGCATTATTACTTCTACTTTGGAACGTTTGGATACTTTGATGGCTGGCGGAGCTATTGAACGATCGACTGTGATTCAGTTTCAGGATGCTGAAGATGAAGTGCTGGGTTTACGTCCGGAAATAACTGCTTCTATTGCTCGCACTGCTGTAACTCGTATGCTGGATGAGCCTTATCCACAAAGGCTTTATTACAATGGGAATATATTTAGACGATCGCTTAATAATTCTGAAGGTGGTCAGCATGAATTTTATCAAGCTGGTGTGGAATTACTCGGCGCTGCTGGTATTGTCGCTGATGGGGAAATTCTGCTGTTATTGTTAGATTGTTTACAAAATTTACAGTTAAATCAATGGCATTTGATTTTAGGAGAAGCTGATTTAACCCGTAGTCTTTTATCGGCTTTTCCTGTGGGCTGGCAAGGAAAAATTCGGAAGGCGATCGCTAATCTCGATCGGGTAACAATAGAAAATTTACCTCTATCTCCAGAGCAAATAGAAAAAGCTTTATTTTTGTTTGAATTACGCGGAAAACCTGCCGATGTGCTGCAACGGGTTAGTAGTTTAGATTTAGATGTAAATCAACGGGAAATAGTTAATAATCTTAAATCTTTGGTTGATTTACTTACTGATAGTTTGCCTAGCCCATTACCTCTGATTCTCGATTTGAGCTTGTTACAAACTTTTGATTACTATACTGGTATAGTTTTTGAAATTGTTAGTAATACTGATGGGGGAACTTGTATTTTAGGTCGTGGAGGTAGGTACGATCGCCTTTTGGAACTTTATCACCCTAAAAATCAGCAAATTTCTGGTATTGGTTTTGCTCTTAATCTTGAAGATTTGCATAATGTTTTACAATATACTAATCTTTTACCCACAGAAATTCCTCCTAGTAATTGGTTAGTTGTGCCGATTAATTCTCAAGCTTATTCTGCTGCTTTTAGCTATGCCCAAAAGCTCAGAGAATCTAGTGATTTAATGCAAGTAGAAGTTAATTTATTGGCTGAAAAAACCCCAGCAGAAGTGCGAGAATATGCACGACAAAAAGGTATTGCTAAAATTGCTTGGGTTAAGGAAAAATCTGAGCCAGAGATAGAAATTGTTGGTGCTAGTTAATATCTATATTTTGGCTTTTTTGTTGGTAATGCGGGCGTTTTGCCCGCAATTTATTACTGTTGTTGCGCTGTTGTTGTGTCGTTGTTGCGCTTTAGCGCTATAGGCTATAAACACAAATCCTAGAGTTTTGTATA
>CAWUOF010000356.1:0-5035 GCA_963923765.1 uncultured bacterium
ATATTTTAATAAAAAGTTATTTACAATTGGGTAGAATAGTTAAACAGCAAGGAGATGAAAAGCGGGCACTGGCAATTTATACAGAAATATTTAATATCTTAAAATCTCGGCGACAAGAAATAGTAGCAATTAATTCCGAATCAGATTTAAATTTTAATGAAAGTATCGCACCTATTTATAGGGAATTAGTCAGTTTATTATTAGATGATAAAGATAATAATATTATTATTACCAATAATCATCGTAAACCAAAGGAAATACCTAGCGAAAAAATAAATTTAGCTCGACAGGCGATCGAAGCTTTACAATTAGCAGAATTAGATAATTTTTTTGGAGATGCGGCGATAAAATCTCAACCAATTGTGCTGAATAATATTGATAAAAAAGCAGCCATTATATATCCAATGGTTTTACCCGATCGCCTCCAGGTAATAGTATCGCTACCAGAAAATAATACCTTGTTATATGAACATTATGTAGCAGGAAAATATGTAGAAAATTTTGTAGGTCGATCGATACAATCTTTACATATAGCTTATTCTAACCAAGAGCGACTACGACTATTTCAACAACTTTATGATTGGTTAATTAAACCTGGAGAAAAAGAATTTAAAAAAGATGAAATAGAAACTTTAGTTTTTGTAGTTGATGGATATTGGCGCAGCATACCAATGGCGGCTCTTTATGATGGTAAACAATATTTAGTAGAAAAATATAATATTGCTCTTAATCAAGGGTTGCCTATAATAAATCAACCTCGCAAAAAACGTCAAAAATTATCAGTTTTAACTGCCGCACTTACTGAAGCTAGACAAGGCTTTCCACCCTTGCCAGGAGTGCAGGTAGAAGTAGATCAAATTAAAACTTATCAAGCTAATTCTCAGGTGATTTTAAATCAGAATTTTACTAAACCTGTATTTGAGCAGTTATTTACTAATACTAACTTTGATATAATTCACCTAGCCACGCATGGACAATTTAGCTCTAAGGCTGATGATACATTTTTATTAACTTGGGAGGGGCGAATTAATGTGAGGGAATTTAATCAGTTACTCCAAGCCCGGGAAAAAAATAATAATAAACCTATTGATTTATTTGTGTTGAGTGCCTGTCAAACTGCGGTGGGAGATAAGCAAGCTTCTTTAGGTTTAGCTGGGATAGCAGCCCGATCAGGTGCTGGAAGTACGATCGCCACCTTATGGGGTGTTAATGATGAATCTACCGCTAAAATTATGGCTAAATTTTATCAAGAATTGGCTAAACCCAATGTTTCTAAAGCTAAGGCTTTGCGGCGATCACAAATTAATCTCCTGAAACAACCTTTATATGAGCATCCTTTTTACTGGGCACCGTTTATTTTATTAGGAAATTGGTTATAAATGGATCTATAATAATATGATTATGCATAAAAATATTTTGGGAATGTTTATAAAAACATAAAAAAAATGTATAAATTTATCCTGAGATTATTAAATAGATATCTATGCTATTCAGTAGTTTCTATTGACAAACTACTAGGTAAGACTGTATATATAAATTTCCACAAATATTAACATTTGGCTTAAAAGTATATACCATAACATTTTTAACCTTGTAAATCTTTAATCAGGGTATTGCCATCAGAGATAGAATTATTATAATAATCAATATAAGTTACATTATCAAAGTTTTTCTTCAATGTCTTAACTGATGAAGTAATTATACTTGATTTGTTAGGGAATGTTAAGAAAAATAAAATAGTGTATTATTTCTACATAAAATGTAATACTCAATTTTTTAAGTTTAAAAATTACGGTAGGAACTATGTATGAATCAAATTTCATAACTATTATTGCTAAAAATAATTAATACACAACTGCTAAAATACTTAAAAATCTTAGCCAAAATGCTTATATTAATTATTGTTAAGCAATCGAGCCAATACAATAAATAATTTATTGTTTATATAGAATAAATCTATAATTGATAAAACAAGTTTTTCGGAAACTATCCCATTATCATAGAAAAATGATATTAAAGCTTCAAACCAAACAAGCTAACTCTAAAATTTATTAACCCTACAGCATTCTTATCTGAAATACGCCATAAAAAACTTGGCATGAGTAAATTGTACTAAAACAGGGAGTCAATTATGAGCAAGCAAAATTCCTCAATATTACTGAAAATTCCGGCATTTACTATAGCTGGAATATGTGCGATCGGCACTAATTTTTACTCTCCTGCATCGGCTCAATTAACATCTCAAATACAAAAGCCAATTTTAATTAGTGCCATGTTTGAACCCCCAGAAGGGTCAGCCCCAAAGGATGCGGCAGGGGCGGCTTCTCGCGGCAGTGCTACCTTTACACCTCCAGAAGGGTCAGCACCCAAGGATGCGGCGGGGGCGGCTTCTCGCGGTAATGGGACTTTTACCCCGCCAGAGGGGTCAGAACCCAAGGATGGGGCCAGTGGTGCTTCGAGGACAGCGCCAGTTACTATTATGCCAATTATACCAAAAAACAATTACGGATTAACAGTATCAGAGCGTCCGACATTTTTTGTTTACCTGCCTAAAGTAGCGATAAAAGAGGTGTTATTTAGCATACAAGATGAGAAATATAACAATCATTATCAAACTACTTTAAAAGTTGTTAATCCAGGCGGTATTTTTAGCTTCCAACTACCAGATAATATACCACCCTTAGAAATAGGGAAAAATTATAGGTGGTTTGTAGTTGTAGTCAAAGAAGGAGAAAATTTAAAAGCAGATACTGCTAATGTAAGAGGCTGGATTAAACGAGTAGCCAACAACAGCAATATGCTGGATAAAAAATTAGAAAGACCAGGATTAGAAAAAGCAGCTATGTATGGAAAAGCTGGTTTGTGGTATGATACATTGTCAACCTTAGCTGAAGCAAAAATAACACAGCCCAAAGATGCGATCGTGGCACAAGAATGGCAATACTTATTAAAACAAGCTGGACTACAATCGATCGCTAACCAGCCTATCAAAACATTAATGCCTTAACAGGAGAACTAAGGGCGATCAATGGGAAAAATCCGGGAAAAAATTTGGCAATTACGAGTGGTGACAGTATTAGCATCTAGTATAGCAGGATTTGTGATGCTAGGCTGCTATATAGGAACATTTCAATTGTTAGAATGGTCAACTTTAGATAGATTTTTTCGTTGGCGATCGCCCGAAGTACCTGACTCACGCATAGTTATTATTACTATTGACGAAACCGATATCGATTACATGGGAGGTTGGCCAATTTCTGATACTATCATGGCTCAAGTTTTACAGAATGTAAAAAAACAACAACCTAGGGTTATTGGTTTAAATATTTATCGAGATTTACCAGTAGAGCCAGGACACCAAAAATTAGAAAACATCTTTAATTCTACACCTAATCTAATAGGAGTAGAAAAAATCATCGCAGATAGTGTAGCACCACCGCCCATATTAGCAAAAAAGGATCAGGTAGGGTTAACAGAATTACTATTAGATGCCGATGGTAAAGTTAGGCGATGTTTAATGTCGGCGGGAACAGCAAAAGGCGGAATTAAACTAAGTTTTGGCGCGAAAATAGCCTTAATGTATTTAGAAAAAAATAATATTACTTTAGAAACAGTCAATAACAAAAAAAATTATTTACGATTGGGAAAAGCTGTTTTTGTTCCTTTAACAAGTCATAATGGTAGTTATGTTAGTGGTGATGCTGGAGGATATCAAATTCCCTTAAACTATAGGGGAGGAAAGGATAGCTTTATTACTATACCAATTAGTAATATTTTAGAAAATAATTTTAACGAAAATTTATTACGCGATCGTGTGGTATTAATTGGAGTAACAGCACCAAGTTTAAGTGAATGGTTTCAAACTCCCTATAGTAGTCAAATATTCACAGCAGAATCAACCAATAAAATTAGTATTGCCCGAATGCCAGGAGTTATAATTCATGCCAATATTATCAGTCAAATTTTAAGTGCAGCAATAGACGGAAGAACCTTATTAAAAGTATGGTCTCACTCAGAAAATTTTGTCTGGATTTGGCTATGGGCATTTTTTGGTATTGCCATAGAAAACATCAGCAAAAGAATAAATCTTAAAAAAGAAAAATTTTTATTATATACTCTAATTTTCTATTTATTATTATTATTAACAGGCGGTGTGATTGTCCTGAATGGCTATATAGCTTTTTTACAAGGTTGGGTAATACCTGTAATTGCGCCTTTCGTATCTATGACAGTTTCTGCCCTAGCAATTAGTAATTACAACTATCAAAAAAGCCTGAAAATAAACAATCAGAAATTAGCTTTATTAAACAAACAATTAGAAGAATATTCTCACACCTTAGAAATAAAAGTAAAAGAGCGTACCCAAGAATTAGAAGCAGCTAAAATTAAAGCCGAAGTTGCTAGTCAAGCAAAAAGCGAATTTCTTTCTAATATGAGTCACGAACTTCGCACCCCACTTAACGGTATTTTGGGATACGCGCAAATACTACAGCGCCATAAAAATAATAATCAACAAGAAGAAGGCATTAATATCATCTATCAGTGTGGTTCCCATCTTCTCACTTTAATTAACGATATTTTAGATCTATCGAAAATAGAAGCCAGAAAAATGGAACTTTACCCAAAAGATTTACTTTTTCCCCAGTTTCTTAAAGGAGTTGTAGAAATTTGTCGTATTAAAGCTGAACAAAAAGGGATTATCTTTAAATACGAAATATTAAATACAATACCTGAAGTTGTCATAACCGATGAAAAACGATTAAGACAAGTTTTAATTAATTTACTAGGTAATGCGATAAAATTTACAGATAAAGGTAGTGTTATTTTTAAAGTTGGTTTATTAGAACCTAATGAAACTAATAAAAAAATTAGTATAATACGCTTTCAAGTAGAAGATACAGGCGTGGGGATGGAAACCAAACAAATAGAAAAAATATTTTTACCCTTTGAGCAAATTGGAGATAATTCACGTAAAACAGAAGGGACTGGGTTAGGATTAGCTATTAGTCAACAAATTGTCCAGCTAATGGGTAGT
>CAWUOF010000357.1:0-5031 GCA_963923765.1 uncultured bacterium
TATAAGAGACAGCCCCTGCCCCAATAATTAACGACCACCCACTACAACATTTTTAATCCGGAGATGAGGGCCGCCGACGCTGACGGGTAGGGGCATTTGACCACCTTTACCACAACCGCCATTAGTATAAAGGGAATCATTACCGATCGCCTCTATATCTTTTAAAGTTTGAAAAACATTACCACTGAGAGTAACATCACTAACAGGTTCAGCTATTTTACCATTGCGAATCATATAACCTTCTGCTGCCGCAAAAGTAAACATTTCTCCGTTAGTTTGACCTCCTAACATTCGCACTGCATAAACACCTTCATCAATATCAGCTATCATCTCTTCAAAAGAGCGATCGCCGGCTTCAATAGCAGTATTAGTCATGCGGACAATGGGAGGATAAGTAGCACTTAAAGCCCGCGCATTACCTGTTGGTTTTTCCTGCATTTTTCCGGCGGTTTCGCGATTATGCAAACGTTGAGTAAGCACACCATCTTTAATTAAATATTTCCGTTGTGCTACTACACCTTCATCATCATATTTTATAGTACCTGGTAAACCAGGAATAGTAGCATCATCCACTACATTAAGTTGCTCAATAGCAATAGGTTTACCTAATTGTAATAATTCTTGCATCCGGGGATTTTCATAAACAAAATCCGCTTCGGATAAGTGCCCAAAAGCTTCGTGAATAAAAACACCAGACAAATAAGGGTCTAAAATAACCGTATATTGTCCGCCTTTAACAGATTTCGCTTCTAATTGGCTAACCGCTCGTTTAGCGGCACTAATAACTCGATCGTCTAGGTTAGTAAAAACATTATAATCAGATCGAGAATGTACGGATTCATAACCCTGTCTAACTAAGCCACCTTCTCCACGCGCGATCGCACCAAAACCGCCGGAAATATCCAAACGTTCTTGGGCGATACAAGTACCCAGGGAATTGACTAAATAAGTAATTCCAAAGCGATCGCGCATACTTACCATAGTAGTTTGAATACGCGGATCGAAATCTAACAGTAACTTATTGTAACCTTCTAGCAATTCGCGTTTTTCCGCCAGAGAAACTCCCCGCGGATCTCGACCTAATTCTACAGAAACATAATCTTGAATAGCTTCTACAGGCGCTAATTCTGTAGTTTCTTTACCAACTAATTTAGCTTGAGAAATAGCTTCAGCAATACGATCTTTTACTTCCGCCAAGCCATTAAAAGTAACAAAACTCCAGCCGCCCTTATGACAAGCGCGAATGCCCCCAGCCAATGAAAAACTACGGTCTACCGCATCTAAACGAGGGCCACGAAAAGAAATCGCCGTTGATTCACTTTTCTCTAGGCGAACTTCCACATAATCTACTGTATCGCGGTAGGGCGCGATCGCTTCAAGTAACTGATCTTGTATTGAATTATTCACGCTTTCCTGTAACATTTTGAAAAAATTAAGAAATTACCTTAATTCTAGTCTTATTACAATTTAAAGTGAAGAAATTATACAGAGATAGTATCAAGGGCCTTAAGTTCAGGGAACGATCGTGAAATTTCGTATAGCACCTTATTTAGCAGGATTATCGGCTGTTTTGCTAGTCATGGCCGGAGTTGAATTTTTAGACCGATCGGAAAAACAACGCTTCCGAGAAATTACTCGTGCTAATGTACTTAATCAACTTAGTATCACGAGAGCGCACCTAGAAGGAGAATTAAACCAAAAATTATTTATCACCCAAGAATTTGTTCCTTATATCTCAGCCACTAATCCATATATTACCCAAGAAGAATTTCAAAATATAGTCCGAAGAATTGCTCTGCAAAATTCTGGTATTGGCAGTATTGTCATATTTAAAGATGGTAAAGTTACCCATTTTTATAATGTACCGAGACAAGAAATAAATCTCAGTATTGACCCTATGACAATTCCGGAGCAACGTAAAGCTTTTGAAAGAGCAATTAAAACTAGGCGCACTATTTTAGCAGGACCTATAAAATTATTGCCTTCCGAAAAAATCGGATTTATTACTTATACTCCCTTGTTTGTTATACCGACAAATAAACCTTCACTAATTGCTAGTTCCTATTGGGGTATGGCTAGTATTAGTATTGATGCAAATGTTTTGTTTAAAGAATCAGGTTTATTTGATACTGATAGGGAAATTATATATGCTATTCGTGGCAAAGATGGCTTAGGAGCAGATGGAGAAATAGTTTTTGGTGATGAAAAAATTTTTGATTTAGAACCAGTAGTTTTGTCGGTTAATTTTCCTAATGGTTCCTGGCTATTGGCTGCAATTCCTGCTCAGGGATGGCCTGTAGTTTCGCCTTGGTCGCGATCGCTATGGATTGGTGGTAGTGTTATATCCTTATTAATGGGTTTTATTGTCTTTAAATTAGTACGAGATCCAGGGAGAATGGAGGAATTAGTAGAAAGAGCAACTAGCGCATTAATTGAAAGCGAATCTAAATATAGAGAATTAGTAGAAAATGCTAGTAGTATTATTTTACGTATAGATACCCAGGGGAAAATTACATTTTTTAACGAATTTGCCCAAAGTTTTTTTGGTTACTCAGAAGCGGAAATAATTGGTAAAAATCTTATTGGTACGATCGTACCTCCTAAAGATACTTTTGGTAATGATCTAGGTGCAATGATTAAAGATTTCCTAGAACATCCAGAGCAATATACTTGCATGGAAAATGAAAATATCCGGCGCAATGGGGAAAGAGTTTGGATTGCATGGCGAAATAAACTTGTGAGAGATTATAAAGATAAAGTTACAGGTATTCTGGCTATTGGTACTGATATTACCGATCGCCATTGTGCCGAAGTTGCTCTCCAACAAGCTAAAATAGAATTAGAAATCCGTGTACAGGAACGCACAGCAGAATTACGACAGGCTAATGAACAATTAGTAAAAGAAATTGCCGAACGTCAACAAACTGAAGAAGAATTAAAAGAAAGTGAGGAACGCTGGCAGTTAGCTTTACGTGGTAATAATGATGGAATATGGGATTGGAATTTAAGAACTAATGAAGTGTTTTTTTCCTTGCGTTATAAGGAAATGTTAGGATATACAGATGAAGAAATTCCTAATCAATTAGAATCCTGGGCTAATCTTTTACATCCAGAGGATACTACCTGGGTAATTGATGTTATGCAAAATCACTTAGATCAAAAAACCCCCTATTATGTAGCTGAGTATCGGATGCGATGTAAGGATAATACTTATAAATGGCTTTTAGCTCGTGGACAAGCCGTATGGGATGCCCAGGGTAAACCAATTAGAATGGTAGGGTCACATACTGATATTACCGATCGCAAACACGCCGAAGCAGCTTTACGGCAAAGTGAAACTAGGGAAAGAGAAAGAGCCGTACAATTAGAATTAGCTCTTTTACAACTCCAACGTAGTCAAGCCCAGTTAATCCAATCAGAAAAAATGTCAAGTTTAGGACAAATGGTGGCTGGTATTGCCCATGAAATTAATAACCCAGTTAATTTTATTCACGGTAATTTGACTTATTTAAATGATTATACTAGAGATTTATTAGAATTGGTAAAAATATATCAGCAAGAATATCCAGAAAATAACGAGACAATTCAAGAATGTATTGATAAAATAGAGTTAGATTTTCTGGTCGAAGACATGAATAAAATTCTCGCTTCGATGAAAATAGGGACTGAACGTATCCGGCAAATAGTTCTAAGTTTGCGGAATTTCTCGCGTCTCGATGAATCAGAAATGAAACCTGTTGATATTCACGAAGGTATCGAAAGTACCTTATTAATATTGCAAAATCGGTTAAAATTAATCTATGGTCGTTTAGAAATTCAGGTAATTAAAGAATTTAGCAAATTACCAGCCGTAGAATGCTATGCTGGTCAATTAAATCAGGTATTTATGAATATCCTGAGTAATGCGATCGATGCCTTTGATCGCTGTGTCGTTCGAGATGACTGGATGAGTCCAGGTAATACACCTAATTATATACCTACTATTTGGATTCGTACTCAAAAATCAAGAGGCGATCGGGTAAAAATAGAAATCAAAGACAACGGTATGGGTATGACACAAGAAGTACAAAATCAAATCTTTAATCCTTTTTATACTACCAAAGAAGTAGGTAAAGGCACAGGTCTAGGTCTTTCCATTAGTTATCAAATTGTAGTCGAAAAACATGGCGGCAGCTTAAAATGTTTATCCACCCCCGGAGAAGGTTCTACTTTTCAAATAGAAATTCCCATTCGTCCCATCAAATAACTATAATTATATAATTACCCTTAACCATACTGAAAAATTACTAATATGCACCCAGAAATAATAGCTTGGAGTATCTTAATTTGGCGGTCTATACGCGGTAATTTTGGTTGGATGTCCTGGAATTTATTTTTAGCCTTTGTACCTCTAATATTAAGCCTTTGGCTATTTCGTAAACAACAATCTCGATCCATAATTTGGTGGTTAGGATTTCTAGTATTTATCGCCTTTTTACCTAACGCCCCCTACGTTCTCACAGATATTATCCATCTAGTGCAAGATGTTCGCACTACCTACTCAGTTTGGATTATTACCCTAGCTGTAATACCTCAGTATATAATATTTTGTTTAGCAGGTTTTGGTGCTTATGTTATATCATTAATTAATCTCGGTTATTATTTACGCAGCATTGGCAGAAGAAAATGGATTTTACCTACTGAATTAACACTGCATTTTCTTAGTGCTATAGGCGTTTATTTAGGAAGATTTAAACGCTTTAACAGTTGGGATTTTATCACCCAACTAGATGAATTAGCCGCTACCGTAGATGATTTAGTTGCTAAACGTCCCCTGCTAGTAATTTTTATTACCTTTACAATTATTACAGGTTTATACTGGATATCTAAGCAAATAATTTTAGCAATTTCTATCTATAGAAACTCCAAAAAATCTGATATTTATTCCATAGATTCCTAAGATTTTCCTTTGTTTATAAAAACTTAACAAGATACCCCCGTTGTTGCGCTTTAGCGCGAAAAAAGGCTAAAAAATCTCAGAAACCGTTGTTG
>CAWUOF010000358.1:0-5023 GCA_963923765.1 uncultured bacterium
CCCTGCCCCAATTGCCCCCTGCCCAATGGATATATCTGGGATATATCAATAGCTGTAAATAAACAACAATTTCAAAGACAAAAACATGAAAAACAGTAATTCATTCAACTCTAAACCTGGTAAATTATTCGGATGGTTTGTATTATTAATAATGGCGATAATATCGCCTAGTTGTTACGCACAGGAAAAAAATCTTTTTTATTGTGAGAGTTTTGATATTGGTAATGGAACTAAAGTTATAGGTACTAAAATACGCCTTAATAATGGTGAAAATGCAATCTTAATAGGATGGAAAGATCTGGAAAATAAAACAGGAAAAGAACGATGTGAAGAAGCAACTAAGAACATTACATCTGCTTACAATGCGGGAGAGTATATATTATCAGTAAATAAAAGTGATGGTTCTATCTGTTCGACGACTAAGGTAGGAGAACCATGTCAGACAAAATTATTTGATATTCCCAATAATGATGGCGGCGATAAGTTTCTAAATATGACTTTTCGTATCCAAGAAAATCCAAATGAAGCAAATAAACTTCTACAAGGGGAAAGATATATACTGATTCCTTCTAATAGTGATGGATGGAATGGCTCACCAAGACCTTATTATGATTTAAAAGAATTACGCAATCAGTTACCAACACTGCTAAAATTAAATGAAAAGTCCTAATATAACCTCAATAAATCGGCCTCTTTGGTAGCGATCGCCTCTAAAGAAGATAATCTTTTTCCCTACATTTAATGAATACACCAACATCAATATACTAAGGGAAAACTTTATCCTCTCATAATATCTACTCTCCTAAAAAAATAGGAAATAGTATCAAATAACCATTAAAAACTTAATTTTAGTTATTTTGCTACTATTTCCTACTTATTCAGATATTTTTCCTATTTACCTTTTAGGTATTAAACCACTTCCGAAGGTTGGGCTGATGGTTGCATTTGCGGTTGGAATTGGAATAAAGAATACACCACATTCCGACGAATATTAGTCATCATTTCCAAGAATAACTCGTAACCTTCGTTCTTATATTCAATCAAAGGATCTTTTTGTCCATAACCTCGCAAACCAACAGTTTCGCGTAGGGCATCCATTTGTTGTAAATGTTCTCGCCACAATACATCAATCTGTTGCAAGATAAAAAATCGCTCGGCTTGACGAGTTAAACCAGGTTGAATTTGATCTATTTGGGATTCTTTTAAATCATAGGCAATTCTTACCTGTTCATAAAGGAAAGATTTAATTTCCTCCATTGATAAATCTTCTAGTTGCTTTGGTTCTAAATCAGCTAAGAGATAAACAAATTCTTTCACTTTGTTTACTAAACTATCTAAAGCCCATTCCTCAGAGGGGAGATCCGGATTTACATACGCATCAACGATATCATCCATCGTTTTTTCAGCGTATTTAATCACCTGTTCTTTTAAATCTTGACCTTCTAAAACTCGACGGCGTTCGGCATAAATAGCACGACGTTGATTATTCATTACTTCGTCGTACTCAAACACCTGTTTACGAATATCATAATAGTAGGTTTCGACTTTTTTCTGAGCGCCTTCTAGGGAACGGGTAAGCATACCAGATTCGATCGGCATATCTTCTTCAACACGAAACATATTCATCATGTTGGCAACCCGATCGCCCCCAAAGATTCGTAACAAATTATCCTGCAAACTCAGGAAAAACTTAGTAGAACCAGGGTCTCCCTGCCGACCGGCTCGACCCCTTAACTGGTTATCAATGCGGCGAGATTCATGGCGTTCTGTACCAATAACATACAAACCGCCTACTTGTACTACCTCATTATGTTCGCGATGGGTAAATTCTTCGTATTTTTCCCGAATTAAATTATAAACTTCCCGCAGTTTTTGAATTACCGGATCATTTGTCGGGGCTTTTTCGCAAGCTACGGCTACCTTATCTTCTGCCTCTAATTCTAATAGAGAACGTTCTCCCCATTGTTTTACGGCAAATTCTACGGCATCTTTCAGTTTTTTTTCTAATTCTTTTGAAAGTTGCACTGGGAAAATTTGAGTAGATACTTTCCAAGTTTTTACTTTCTGTTTCGGATCGAAACCTTGCGCTTTATTCTCGGGCTTTGCACCAGGTACAGCCATGATTCCAAAATCATTTTCATCTTCGGGCTGAACAATGCGAGGCATAAAGTATTCCCGCAATTTCAGGCGAGCCATATAATCAGCATTACCACCCAAAATAATATCTGTACCCCTACCAGCCATATTAGTTGCAATGGTAACAGCACCTTTTCGACCCGCTTGTGCGATAATTTCGGCTTCTCGTTCTACGTTTTCTGGTTTAGCATTTAGTAATTTGTGTTCTATTTTCAACTCGTGCAAATATCCAGAAAGAATTTCGGAATTTTCCACGCTAGTAGTACCTACCAGAATTGGTCGCCCTTCTTGGTTTACTTCTTTGCATTCTTGGGCGATCGCCTTCCACTTTGCTTCTGCGGTTTTATACACCACATCCGCTAAGTCCATCCGCCCAGTAGGGCGGTTAGTTGGTATCTGGGTTACTTCCAGTTTGTAAATTTTTTCAAATTCTGCCTCTTCTGTTTTTGCTGTTCCTGTCATTCCTGACAATTTCGGATACAACAAAAATAAGTTTTGATAAGTAATAGTAGCCATTGTTTGGCTTTCTGGCTGAATTGGTACTCCTTCTTTTGCTTCCACTGCTTGGTGTAAGCCGTCACTCCAGCGTCTGCCTTGTAAAACTCGGCCTGTAAACTCGTCAACGATCGTTACTTCGTCATTACGAACAATATAGTTTACATCCTTGATAAACAATTCTTTGGCTTTAATCGCATTAAAAACATAATGCGCCCAGGGATCTTTTGGATCGTATAAATCTGTTACCCCTAGCAATTCTTCGGCACGGGCAAAACCTTCATCTGTTAGCAATACATTACGGTTTTTTTCGTCTACTTCATAGTCTTGTTCTTTTTGTAATTGTGCTGCTATTGTTGCCGCGTTGAAGTATTTTTCATCAGGGCGATCGACTAACCCCGAAATAATTAATGGCGTTCTTGCTTCGTCAATTAATACCGAGTCAACTTCATCTACCACACAATAATTAAATGGTCGCTGCACTACATCCGCCATAGATGTAGCCATATTATCCCGCAAATAGTCAAAACCTACTTCACTATTAGTGGTGTAAGTAATATCGCAAAGGTAATTTTTTTTGCGATCTATAGGCCCCATTCCCTGTTGAATTAAACCTACAGTTAAACCTAAAAAACGATGGATTTGTCCCATCCATTCCGCATCCCTCCGGGCTAGGTAGTCGTTGACTGTAATGACATGGACTCCTTTTCCGGTTAAAGCATTTAGATAAGCAGGTAAAGTGGCTACTAAAGTTTTGCCTTCACCCGTTTTCATCTCTGCAATTTGTCCAGAGTGCAAAACCATGCCACCAAGTAACTGTACATCAAAATGCCGTAGTCCCAGCACTCTGCGTCCTGCTTCTCTTACCACAGCAAAAGCTTCTGGTAATATATCGTCTAGGGATTCGCCTTTTTCTAGTCGTAGTTTAAACTCTGCTGTTTTGCCTATTAGTGCTTCATCAGAGAGGGTCTGGATATCTTCTTCGAGAATGTTAATTTCCGCAATTAAAGGCTGAAATTTTTTAAGTTTGCGTGCATTAGGATCGCCGAGGAGAGTCTTAAGCATGGCTGCGAATCAGTATGAGAGCTATTTGTTATATTTTCAGCCAAATTCTCTATTCTCAGCGAGCTAGCCGATCGGCCATGCTCCCATATTATTTTTGGCTTTGTTAAATTCTAGTATTAATTTAACCCTGAGTTTTCTCTATGAATTAAAAAGATCGCCCTGGGAATAATTTATGCCCTAATTTAACAATGCCTGATTTTTGGCTGATGTATTATTCATCGTACCAGGTAACACCGAATTAAGGATCGAAATGGCAGACTAATGGCCAAATCTCTAAAACTACCAATATTTGCTTTTTAAGGAGAATTTTCCCATTCTGGGGTTAATTGCCGAAAGTTATATTCTTTGACCCCAGGATGGCAGGTGATACAGGTGCTTAAGTGTAGGTCGCGGGGCATTTTTACTCTGGGATGAATTGCTTGAAAATAACGGGATTTGGCCACACGATAGGCAAGTTCTTCTCCTTCCCCTTGGGGACGGGATAAGGTTTGTAAATAATTCCAAATTAATAAACGTGGTGGATTTATTGGCGGTTTAATTTCTACTCCATAATGTTGTTTGTCTTGTAGTAATCTTCGCCAAGTTTCTGTGGGTAAAACTTCTGGAGGTACGCCTATATGACAAGTTGCACAGTTTTCTAAATATAGTTCTTTGCCAAGCTGAAAGTTATTGTTTATTTCATTATTACTAATATTATTGGTTTCTCTAGCTGTTGCTAAACCAATTCCTATACTAATAGTCCATATTAAAATTAATCCGACTAAAATTATAGGCGATCGCTTATTTTTAGTTAATTTGAACATAATTTTTGATTGTAAACTTGGGATATTTATATCATAATTTGCAAATAATACCAATTTTCATAAATTATTCAACAAATTCTATATTAAGCCTCTCTTTCCAAGGGTTAGGGCTGTTTCATGCTAATAAAATTAGTAAACAGCCTGGTAGGGTGCGACAAAAATTTATTACTCAGATAACTAGGTTAACTTTCTGACGCACCCTACAATTGCGTACCTTTGCGTTTAAAAAAAATTTGCGAACCTCCATTTTGAAAAAAAAATTTTAGCCTGGTAGGGTGCGTCAGACCAAAATTTATTACTCAGATAACTAGGTTAACTTTCTGACGCACCCTACTAGAATTGTAGGGTGCGTCAGACCAAAATTTATGACTCAGATAACTAAGTTAACTTTCTGATGCACCCTACAATTGCTACATTCTAACCCGCCCCTATCAACACGACAGATTTTCTGGTAATTATTAATTCGCCTCAATCAAACATTTGTGATTTTAGCCTGGTAGGGTGCGTCAGACCAAAATTTATTA
>CAWUOF010000359.1:0-5022 GCA_963923765.1 uncultured bacterium
CAGAATATTATGATTAATATATATTTAACTAGGCAAGGTAAAATGAATATGCAAAATAATTTTATCCCTCTTGAAAATACTGATATTTTAATGGTAGGTAAAGATACATTTATTATTGAACGGTTGAAAGAATTATTAACTCAGAAAATCACCGAAATTTTTAATTCTACTTCTCAAGATAATATTACAATTGCTCAGAAATTACGTAACATACCTATAGGTGAAGTACACTTCAATTCAAGTGATAGTAAATGGATTTTTCCCCCTGAAGGTCAAGAATGCCAATTATTAAAAATTGGCTCTCAAGGTTGGCAAAAAGGAAAAATGAGAATTCAAGTATCTATAAATTGGTATCTACCAAGTGGTAGAGGATCATCATATACTTATAAAATAGCAATTTATTTAGAATTTTGTCCAGAAAAAATATTGAATTTAGACTCAAGTTTAGATGATATTCGTCAAAGTGAAGAATATAAACAACTATAATTACCTCGTTTTATCTTTATAATCAAGTAACATTTAATAATAATTACTGATGATTTTAGGTAATGAATATACAGTTATCCGAAATTAATTTGTATAGGGCAGGGCGTTTTGATGCTAATTTTTGATTAAGATTATAATTTTTATTCCATGAGATTTTCTGGCGATAAACTCTATTAAAATTAATCTTATTTCTAGTTGGTAATTAATCGATAAGGCAGGGGCGGGTTTATTTATATTATCGTCTAGTATTAGAATTTATCGAATAACCCGCCCCTACAAATTGATATTTTCTAAATTAATCCTAATGCCCAATTCTAAATTCTACATTCTACATTCTAAATTCTACATTCTAATTAGATTCAATATGGGCGCGATCGAACTATGATTTTAAATCATAACTTACCATAATGATTATATGGTGTAAATCCTGACTTATTCACAAAAACTATTTTTTAGATAATTTTTACCGCTTTCATAAATAACCTCAGCATAATCAGTCCACATTCCTTGTCCCCAATAACGAAAACAACTGGTTTGTAACAATAAGTTATATAACAAAGCTTGACGATAGCGGTTTTCTTTCGTAATACTGCCTTCAGAAGATAACAGTAAATGATCTATTTTTTTATGGAATAAAGCACTAAGTAAATGTATAGGTTCTAAAATATTTTCATAACCTTGTACCCAACTTATATTATTAGTCCAAGAAGCCCCTTCTATATGAAAATTATGGTCTTTTTCCTTTAATTCTTCTATAGCTTTAGCTACTGCTTCTGGGGTAACTGTTGAAATTTTTTCCCAGATTTTATGTTGATTAGTTGGCTGGCAGGGGGGATAATTTTCGGGATTAAAACCGGCATTTTCGATTATTTCTAAATATTCTGTACCGTTAATTCCTACTATACCAGATTTATTATTGCTACTATTATTCCGCATATCGTAGTAGGCATTTTTAAACCCATCAGGAAATTCATTCATCATTACGCCACCGTTTTCGCCATCGCCAATTTGTGTTACTATTGGTGGTACACACATCTCGCCTACTTTTTGCCATGATAGTCCTTTAGCTTCATAATAGGGCTGCATTTGTGCTACCAGTTTGGTATCGGAACCTTGGGTTTTAATGAGGGCGGTAATACTGGTAACTTCCCCTTGGGAGTTGCGGGCAATTAAACGGTGAGGTAAATGTTTATAACTAATAGATTTACCTGCTAATGTTTCTATAGAATGTTCTTGAACTAATAGCCAACGATAGCCACATTCTTTTAAGGCTTTGATGTATGCATAGAGGGTATCGGGATGATTTGGTAAGTGCATTTCTGGGGGAGAAAAGCCTTTAACACGGGCGAGGGCATCCCAACCAAAAATAGCAGCAAAATGGTGTTGCCATGCGAGGATATGTAGTTTAATATCGGGAATAGGAGTAGAAGAAACTACCCCATGACTCCACATAGTTCCTAACCATTCTACGTAGGGTTGATAGGTACGATCGCAGGTAATACGCTTGAGATTGTTAATAATATCATTTCTTCCCATTTGTTGCAATCCCCACAGCAAATTACCGGAGTAATCTAACATAATGCGAGGATTACAACCATTATTGACTAATTCTGGGATAAAATCACCGATACGACTGTAACACCAAGCAAATATTCCAGCATTATATTTTTGTTCATCACTATTAGAATTAAACATTTGCTGGAGATTGCTAATTAATTCTCCATTATGACCAGCAGGAATAGTCGGTTGATGAAAATGCAGGGCGATCGCAAAGGTAGATTTGAGATTTTCTAAGCGTAGATTTGTATTAGATAGAAATACAGGTTGATGATGATTTGCTACTGCAATAATATCTTTTTCCCATCCAGAAATATTAGGTAAGCCATCAATTATTTCCGGTATTTGTAGCATTTCTGACATTAAATTAACCATGTTTATTTTACTTAATGTATATAGCAGTAATTTCTGATGCCCATTATTCCCAGTCTAATATTACGTGATAATTTCCAAATTGTAAAAAAACCGTTGTTACACCCCGTTGTTGTGCTGTCTTCGCCCCTCATGGACTATACCTAAAAATTATAAATATTTGTATAGTCAAAATCTGATTTTTTGCATGAAGTAAACCTCGCCATTTTTCAGGCGATCGCCCCGAAAAAATTTAACAAATAACAAATCAGCTAGGTGGATTTTTTTCAATCAACTAAGCTTAACATAAATAGTTTTAGCTATTTCTTTATCAATAGCTGCACGGGTTCTACCTACCTTAATAATATAGGAAGGAAAACTCTGTTCCAAAGTAATAGGAATTCCTGGAATTACCCCCATTGCCATTAATTTGCGAATAATAGCTTCATCATCAGTTTTAAAAGCCGCAACAGTGCCAAATTCTCCAGTTTTTGCAGATGCCAAAGCAATCATTTAAAAATTAACTCCTAATCTTAATAAAGTTACATTCATCAAATATCCCATCAAAAAAGCAAAGGGGAAAATAAAGGCAACAATTGCCAAAGAAGTTTTTACCCCTCTTTCTTTTACCATGATTTGAAATTGAGCAACACAGGGTAAAAATAAAGTTAAAATTACAGCCGTAACCAACAATTGATTACCATTAAAAATACCTTGTTGTTGCATATCAAACAAACCCGCCGCCCCGTAGTCTCTGCGGAAAAAACCATATAAAAAAATCGGTGCGGCTTCTTTGGGCAATCCCAAGGCTAAAGCCAGGGGTTCTATAGATTTAACTATAGCATCAAATAAACCAGTTAAACGTCCGAACCAAATTAAAACCGAAGCCCAAATAAAAATCGGGAGAATTTCTATAAAATACCATTTCATTCTCAAATAGGTTTTAATGAGAATATTTTTAATTTTGGGTATTCTTAGCGGTGGAATTTCCATATAAAATCCCGCTTGTTTTCCTGGTAAAATTTGGGCAGTTAAGTAACCTATTACTAGGAAAATTCCGGTAATAAAAGCGCCCCAAATTAATAGGGCGGTTGGTTTATGGGCTAATAGTCCCACAATTACTCCCCATTGGGCAGCGCAGGGAATAGCTAAAGATAGTAAAAAAGTAGCTATTAATCTTTCTCGATTAGTTTCTAAGGTGCGAGTTACCATTGTTGCCATAGTATCACATCCTAACCCTAGCACCATTGGAATTACTGCACGTCCAGATAAACCAATACATTTAAATAATCTATCTAACATTAGAGATAGGCGAGGTAAATAACCGCTATCTTCTAAGAAGGAAAACATAAAGAAAAATGTAGACACTACTGGTAAGACGATCGCCACAGCATAGCGAATACCTAATGTAATAATTCCATAATCATTACCAATTAAATCTTGTAAAGGTTGCCAGGGGAAAATATAGGCAACTATTTGATTAACGATCGGATTAATATTTTCCTCAAAGAAATTTTCGATCAAATCTACTAAGGTACCGGCACCAAATTCGCCAACAAATTTATAAACCCCATAATAGAGAATTAACACTAAAATCGGAAACCCCGTAATAGGATTAACTGTAAATTTATGCAGCTTTTCTGTAATGGGTTGATTGGCTTGGCTAGGTTCACTAAGTACATTTGCTTCAATATGCCAAGCTAACTGTTGGCGGGCTGTGGCAATTATTGAGGTTAAAGACTCATTGAATTGATTTTGAGTTTCATTAATAATGTTTTCTATTTCCGTAAATTTCGGATGATTTGTACTAATTTTTTCCCAAAAATCAGTATCTTTTTGTAATAACAATAAGGCAAGGCTACGTTTGGAGATTGGGTAATTTTCAGATAGAAAAAACTGATTATCTCCTGATAGTAAGACTTCGATTTTAGCGATCGCCTTTTCCAAAGGTTCTGGATAAATTATCTGATTTAACATATTGACACGCTGTTTTTTTCAAGTCCTGAATACCTATATTCAATGCTGCCGCCATTGTTACTACTGGAATTCCTAATTTTTTTTCTAAATTTTCCCGGTTTATTTTAATGCCTAATTGCTCTGCTTCATCCATCATATTTACGGCTAATAACACTGGTAAACCAGTTTCTATAAGTTGAAAAGTTAACGGTAACATTCTGCCCAGATTTTTTGCATCTATAACATGAATTGCTAAATTTATAGTTTCTTGCAATAACAAATCTCTTGCTACCTTTTCTTCTTCCGTTATCGGTAAAAGCGAATACATTCCTGGTGTATCCACCACCGCCATAGAAATATCGTCAATAAACATTTTCCCCCGCGATACTTCTACTGTTGTTCCTGGATAGTTGGAAACTGTTACATAGGTGCCAGTTAAAGCATTAAATAAGGCACTTTTCCCTACATTGGGCATTCCTACTAAAGCAATTTGGCTAAATTTTTCCGGTTCCTGGGGCGATAATTTTGGATTTTTGTTAAACCATCCCCAAAAACTGCTTTTTTTATCCTTTTGCTCGTTATTGCCACATTTTTTCAAGCATTTGTGACATTCCATATTACTGATTTTTTCTTTAAGCTCGTTTTTTCCAGAATACCATAATTTAGTAATTG
>CAWUOF010000360.1:0-5006 GCA_963923765.1 uncultured bacterium
GGAGTATCGTCGGCAGCGTCAGATGTGTATAAGAGACAGCCCCATGCCCCTATTTAACAAAATTTCATAACATTACAAATAATAAGAAATTTGTATATATGATATATCAATTATATTAATACTTATAATTTATATCTATGATAATCATTTATATTGTCAAGGAAGTCACCATTCACCTATTCTTAAATATATGGAAAGCTGAAGAAAACATTTTCATGGTACAAAGCCAGAGAATATAGGTCAAAAAAATCTACAAGCTTTACAAAAATAACGACACCGATTGATAAGGAGACCAATAATGCCCATAGCAGTAGGAATGATTGAAACTAAAGGCTTTCCGGCTGTTGTAGAAGCAGCAGACGCAATGGTAAAAGCAGCACGAGTCACCCTAGTAGGCTACGAAAAAATAGGTAGCGCCCGCGTCACTGTAATAGTTCGGGGAGATGTATCAGAAGTGCAAGCATCAGTTTCAGCAGGTATCGATGCCGCCAAGCGGGTTAACGGTGGTGAAGTAGTATCTACCCACATCATTGCTCGTCCCCATGAAAACCTAGAATATGTTTTACCAATTCGTTACACCGAAGCAGTAGAACAATTCCGAACCTAAAAACTAATTCAAAAAATATTTAGGTTATAAATAGTCCCTGGACTAACTAGCAAACACAATTGTTGTTACAAAATTAACTAACGGAGTCAAAAATAATGGCAATCGCAGTAGGAATGATAGAAACACTAGGTTTCCCAGCCGTAGTAGAAGCAGCAGACGCAATGGTAAAAGCGGCTCGCGTCACTCTAGTAGGTTATGAAAAAATAGGTAGCGCCCGCGTTACCGTGATTGTGCGGGGAGATGTATCAGAAGTACAAGCTTCTGTAGCTGCTGGCGTAGAATCCGTAAAGCGAGTTAATGGTGGTCAAGTAGTATCTACTCATATTATAGCTCGTCCCCATGAAAACCTAGAATACGTCCTACCAATTCGTTACACCGAAGCTGTAGAACAATTCAGAGAAAGTGTAAGCGGTATTCGTCCCTTAAATAGACCATAATATATAGGTCATGGGTCGTAGGTCGTAGGAAGAACAAAAAAGTATTAAAGATTCTGGATATAGGAAAAAACTCTGTAAGCGCGATCGAGAGTGCAGGCAGAGCGATCGCCCCATGACCAACTCCCAAAATGCCCGATTTTTTTCCTATTACCTATAACCTATAACCTATCTAAAATGCAAATTGCCAAAGTTCTCGGCACAGTAGTCAGTACCTACAAAGATCCCAGCCTCGGAGGAGGCAAACTATTACTTTTGCAATTCCTGGATGAACAAGGAAATCTCCTACCAGGCTACGAAGTAGCCACTGACTGTGTAGGCGCTGGAGTAGATGAATGGGTTGTTGTTACTCGTGGGAGTGCAGCCCGACAAGTATCAGGCAACGAACAACGCCCGATCGATGCCGTAGTAGTGGCAATTATTGAAAGTGTAAGCGTTAGCAACCGCATCGTTTACAGCAAAAAAGAGCAATACCGCAAATAATGTGGGATACAAAATCTAATGATGAAAGATTTTTAGCTGAATTTTCTAAAAATCCTCCATCCATACAGCAAAAATCGATCAGATTAATTGCCTAGGAGAAACGCAGTTATGGTAGTCCGCAGCACAGCGGCCCCGCCCACGCCTTGGTCAAAAACCTTAGCGGAACCGAACATTCACGAAACAGCTTTCGTACATTCATTTTCCCAAATTATAGGAGATGTCCGACTTGGGGCTGGTGTTCTCGTCGCCCCCGGCACTTCCATTAGAGCCGATGAAGGCACCCCCTTTTATGTCGGAGATGGGACAAATATTCAAGACGGCGTAGTAATTCACGGTTTAGAACAGGGCCGAGTTATAGGCGATGACAACAAGGAGTATTCTGTCTGGATTGGTCAGAATGCTTCAATTACACACATGGCTTTAATTCACGGCCCAGCGTATATAGGAGATGATTCCTTTATCGGCTTTCGTTCCACCGTATTTAATGCCAAAGTAGGTAACGGCTGCATCATAATGATGCACGCCCTAATTCAAGATGTAGAAATACCAGACGGTAAATTTGTTCCTTCGGGAGCTATTATTACCAATCAGCAGCAAGCCGATCGTTTGCCAGACGTACAAGAAGGCGACAGCAAATTTGCCCGCCATGTTGTTGGCATTAATGAAGCCTTACGAGCAGGTTATCAGTGTGCAGAAAATGCAGCTTGTATAACAAATATTCGCACAGAAACATCCCACAATAGCAACACAGTTAATGATGTAATGAAAAGCAATAAATTAGCTCCCGAAACCATTGATGTCGTCCGTCAATTACTAAATCAAGGCTACCGCATCGGCACAGAACACGCTGATAAACGGCGTTTTCAAACCTGTTCCTGGCATAGCTGCTCTCCCATCCAATCCAACCGCGAATCAGAAGTAATTGCCGCCTTAGAAGGTTGTTTAGCCGAACATACCGGAGAATATGTACGCCTAATAGGTATAGACACTAAAGCCAAACGCCGTGTCCTAGAAACAATTATTCAAAGACCAGATGGCCAAGTAGCATCCACCGCCAAAACCACCTCTAGCTACAGCAGTGCCAGCCCCAGCTACTCTAGCGGCACATTAAACAGTGAAACAGTAGACCAAGTACGTCAACTCCTAGCTCAAGGTTATCGCATCGGCATCGAACACGCCGATGAGCGTCGCTTCCGGACAAGCTCTTGGAAGAGTGGCACCCCCATCCAAAGTAATCAAGATGCACAAGTACTAGCAGCCTTAGAAGAAGCATTAGCTGAACACGCAGGCGAATATGTTCGCTTAATTGGAATAGACACCAAAGCCAAACGTCGTGTTGCTGAAACCATCATCCAACAACCCAACGGTCAAGTAGTATCTAACAATGGCAAAGCAGCTAGACCTGCCACCAGTGCCACATCATCAAATCAATCTAGCTACAGCAGCAGCAAATTAAGCTCAGAAATTGTCAACCAAGTCAGAGATTTGTTAGCAAAAGGCTATCGTATTGGTACAGAACACGCCGATGAGCGTCGCTTCCGCACAAGCTCTTGGCAAAGTGGGGCAACTATTCAATCTGCGTCTGAATCCGAAACTATCGGAGCATTAGAAGCTGTATTAGCCGAATATGCAGGAGAATACGTGCGCTTAATTGGAATTGATACCAAAGCCAAACGCCGCGTCCTAGAAACCATCATCCAACAACCAAATAAAGTTGGTGTTTAGTAAAAATAACTTAACTCTAATAAGTAGTTGATTAAGTTGTTGATTAAACTTTTAGCCTTATTTCAGGCAATTATTTCTGGCCCTAGAGGTTCAAAATCCCATGTATGTGCCGCCACTTCAACCTATTAGCAACTCCCATTTTTATGAGAGTGGCGATGTGATCGTGCCAGAGGGTGTAGCGATCGCCCCCGGTGTCATTCTCCAAGCCGATCCAGACAGTCGCATAGTCCTAGCTAGAGGTGTTTGTATTGGCATGGGAGCTATTCTGCACGCTCGTCAGGGAACTATAGAACTGGCAGCAGGAGTAACTCTGGGGTCAGGAGTTCTCATAGTTGGCCAAGCCAAAATAGGAGCTAATGCCTGCATCGGTACAGGTACTACCATCGTTAATGCTGACATTGAACCGGGACAAGTTATCAGCGCGGCTTCTCTGCTAGGAGATACAGGGCGAATGGTAGAAATATCATCCACCAGCGCAACGCCCGAAGATTCAGAGGAGAAAGCGATCGCCTCGATGGAAACATCAGCCGATAACTCTCAGGAAACTGATTCTCATCAGCCAACAACAAACCCAGACCCAACCCCCGCAGCAGCACCTCCCCCCCAGGAAAAAGCGTCTGTATCCCCTGATAAGTCGCCAGCTTTCGCCTTCGGACAATCTCACCTTAACCGACTGATGTTTACCCTGTTTCCCCAAAATCAATCCTCATTCCACTCTTCGGAAGATACAAAATCATCTGCAAACTAGGTGATTCCCTTAGTATTTTTTCGATAGTCAGGTAAATTATCAAAGAGGTTTATAAGATGCAGGCAGAAAATCAAGGTTTAGCTCCCCTAGACAGATCACGTCAAATCGATAGCCTTAGAGAAACCGCCCTTGGTTTAGTCTCGACGCAAAGTTTTCCTGCTATTGTCGGTACAGCCGACATGATGCTCAAATCAGCAAAGGTAACATTAGTCGGGTATGAAAAAATTGGTAGCGGTCACTGTACTGCTATTGTGCGAGGCAGAATAGCTGATGTGCGAATTGCTGTAGAAGCAGGTGTTCAAACAGCCAAACAATTTGGTCAACAAGTTTCTACATTAGTAATTCCTCGCCCTCTAGCTAACTTAGAAGCAGTCTTACCTATTGGCTATAGATTAAGTCAGTTAGCTAATGGTGCTACCAGTCGTCTTAGTAATCAGGCGATCGGACTATTAGAAACTCGTGGCTTTCCCGCTATGGTCGGGGCTTGTGATGCTATGCTCAAAGCAGCCGAAGTCTACCTTGCCGCCTATGAAACCATTGGCGCAGGTTTATGTACAGCCATTATTCGCGGTTCCGTAGCTGATGTTGCCGTCGCCGTTGAAGCAGGTATGTATGAAGCCGAACGTATTGGCGAATTAAACGCTGTTATGGTCATTCCTCGACCTTTAGATGACCTAGAACAAACTTTACCGATCGCCAGTTGTTGGGTAGAACAACGTCAGCCTTTAATGTTGGCCACAAAAGTCAAGGAGAAACAAACCGAAGAACAACTCGTAAAACTTCCTGAATTGGAAAAACTACCAGTTTATATCGAAGAAAGATAGACCCATCCAAAAATTAGGGTTAATTAAGTTTGTTGACCTAATAGGTTTAAAAAAATAAGTAAAATTATCTTCTATCTCTGGAAATACTTAAAGCCAAATCTCCACTGTTAATTTAAAAACAGTCCACACTATATAAAACTCTTCCTCTCAAACATAGTAGAGACGGCATATATTACATGAGTAAT
>CAWUOF010000361.1:0-5004 GCA_963923765.1 uncultured bacterium
GATCTAGTAAAAATAAAAGAGGCGATCGCAATATTACAGAGCGATCGGAAAACCCAGTAATTCCAATAGTTTCTTACCAGCAAGGTATAACGAGATTATCATAAAGAAGAAAGAGCTTCTATGTGGTTTGCCCAAGCAGCCCAAGATGCCTTGCTGTTAACACAGATCCATCGTAATTTTTTATAGTGAAGAGCTTTCATGCAGACCAAAGCTTTTAGCGAGCTTTTTCCCCTATTTAACGTTGCCAATTCAGAAACCCTGGAATGGCTTGTATCCGTCTCCGTTAAACACGAATATCCAGCCAATAGAGCAGTTTTAATGGAAGATGCCTGGGGCAATGCAGTTTATTTTTTAGAATCAGGCTGGGTCAAAGTTCGCCGTCTGGCGGGAGATTCTCCCATTACCCTAGCAATTTTGGGAAAAGGAGACTTTTTTGGAGAAATGGCCATTCTCGACGAATCTCCGCGATCGACCGATGTTATCGCCTTATCCCCAGTGCAATTAATTAGCGTTTCCGCGCAGCAATTTATTCAAACTCTATTCAAAGATGCACAATTGCATCACCGAATGCTGCAACTAATGGTAAAACGGCTACGCTTAACTAATCATAGGTTTCAATTGCGTAATCGTCCTCCGGCAGTAAAACTAGCTAATACCTTAGTTTCTTTAGCAGAAAGTTATGGACAAAAAACCAAACAAGGGATTCAAATCTATAACATTCCCTTTAAAGACTTAGCAGACGTGGCAGATATTGGCGTGGAAGAAACCACAAAAATCATGGAAAAAATTACAGAAAAAGGTTGGTTAAACATTGACGCTGCTAATCAGGTTATGTATTTAATCAACATCAAGCAATTGACTAATTTAGCTGGGCATCAATAAATGACAGAAGCCACAAAAATATTTAACCATAAACTTGAGCGCACCCTACCTGGAATAAACTACCAGGTAGCAATGACTCAGCCAGAAAATCACCTATTTAAAGTCACATTGCGAGTGCAAAATTGGAACTCACAGGAACTAAATTTAAAAATGCCTGTGTGGACTCCTGGCTCTTATTTAGTGCGGGAATATTCCAAACACATACAAAATTTTTCTGCCCATAACCATGAAGGCAAACCTTTAGTTTGGCATAAACTGAGTAAAAATCATTGGCAAATTCAAACCAAAGATATTACTGAGATAACAGTGCAATATCGTGTTTTTGCTAATGAATTGACAGTGAGAACCAATCATTTAGACGCTAACCACGCTTATTTTAATGGTGCAGCGTTATTTTTTTATATACCAGAATTTCCCGATGTTGCCTATCAGGTAAAAATTCTCACACCTTCCCCAAGTTGGCGGGTAACAACAGCCTTACCTAGCACAGGGAAAACTAATACTTTCTATGCAGATGATTTTGATACTTTAGTTGATAGCCCATTTGAAATAGGATATCAGGATGTATATAAATTTGAAGTATTAGGTAAAAACCACGAATTAGTCATCTGGGGTAAAGGTAATATAGAACCAAAACGGGTAATTGATGATTTGCAGAAAATTATCCAGGTAGAAGCAGAAATATTTGGCGGATTACCCTACGATCGCTATATATTTATACTCCACTTAGCCCCTCAAGGTGCAGGAGGTTTAGAACATAAAAATTGCTGCACCTTAAACTATAATCGTTTAGGTTTTCGTGCCAAAGATAGTTATGAAAGATTCATGCAATTAGCAGCCCATGAATTTTTCCATTTATGGAATGTTAAACGCATTCGACCAAAAGCTTTAGAAAAATTTGATTATGAAGGGGAAAACTATACAACTTCCCTGTGGTTTTGTGAAGGTACTACCAGCTATTACGATTTAATGATACCTTTGCGATCGGGTATTTACGATGCTAAAACCTTTTTAAATAATCTCAGCAAAGAAATCACCCGCCTGCAAACTACCCCCGGTCGTTTTATTCAACCAGTCAGCGAATCTAGCTGGGATGCTTGGATTAAACTATATCGCCCCGATGCTAATAGTAGTAATTCCCAAATTTCCTATTATTTAAAAGGAGAAATGGTATCTTTACTACTAGATTTACTAATTCGATCGCACCACAATAATAAACGTTCCCTAGATAACGTTATGGCAATTCTCTGGGAACAATTTGGTAAACCAGAAATAGGCTTTACTCCCACAGACTTACAGCATATTATTGAGTCAGTAGCTGGTATGGATTTAAGCGATTTCTTCCAGCGTTTTATTGATGGTACCGAAGAATTGCCTTTTAATGAATATTTGGAACCTTTTGGCTTACAAGTGCAAGCAGAAGATCAAAAAGAATGTGTACCATATTTAGGGATAACGGTAAAAACAGAAAACGGACGAGAATCTATTAAGATTGTAGAGATAAATTCCCCTGCTCAAATCGCAGGTATTGACCCTGGAGATGAGTTACTCGCTATTGATGGAATTCGTGTTACTGCTGATAGACTTAATGATAGACTCAAAGATTATCAAGTTGGAGATAGCATTGAAATATCTGTATTTCATCAAGATGAACTTCGTACCTATCGAGTTACTTTAGAAACTCCTGTTCCGAAATCTTATAAAGTTGTACCAATACTACAACCTACTGATACTCAAAAACAAAACCTAATGGGGTGGTTAGGTTCATCTTTATCAAATAGTGTATAATTTCTATTACTACTAGTTGATTTGATTACTAATCAACTAGTAGTTTCATCTTGAGTTTTTTGTCAAATAGAATAGAAAGTATTTTCTGCTTCTATATGTAATTTTTACCTATTTAAACACTCATTTCTAACATACGTTGAATCGGACGTAAAGCAGCTATGCGGATATCTTCAGACATGATAATTTCTGGAGTACGATTTTTCATAGCTAAATAGAGTTTTTCTAAAGTATTTAATTTCATGTGGGGGCATTCATTACAAGCACAATTATTTAGGGGAGGTGCAGGAATAAATTGTTTATCCGGCATGATTTTTTGCATTTGGTGAATAATACCCGGTTCAGTAACAACGATGAATTTATCACTAGCACTTTTTTGAGTATATTTTAACAATGCTGTAGTGGAACCGATATAATTAGCATGACGAAGTATAGGTTCTTCGCATTCAGGGTGAGCAATTATTTCCGCTTCCGGGTGAGTAATTTGTAATTGAACAATTTTCTTTTCTGAAAAGGTTTCGTGAACGATACAACTACCTTCCCACAAGACTAAATTTCTGCCAGTTTGGGAACTAACATATTTACCTAAGTTGCGATCGGGAGCAAAAATAATTGGTTGTTCTGGGGGAATTTGGCTAACAATTTTAACCGCATTAGCACTCGTACAAATAATATCACTCATCGCTTTAATAGCAGCAGAGCAATTAATATAGGAAATTACCAAATGCCCAGGATGAGCAGCTTTAAAAGCTGCAAAATCATCAGGTTGACAACTATCTGCTAAAGAACAACCAGCCTCTAAATCTGGTAACAATACCATTTTATTTGGATTCAAAATTTTAGCTGTTTCTGCCATAAAATGAACACCGGCAAAAACAATCACATCAGCATTAGTTTCTGCTGCTTGTTGGGCAAGCCCCAGGGAATCGCCCAGGTAGTCGGCGATATCTTGAATATCTGGGTCTTGATAATAATGGGCTAGGATAACAGCATTAAGTTCCTGTTTGATGGCGCGAATTGCCCCAAATAGGTCATCAGGTAAATCTGATGTGGGATTTGAAAATTTCGGGAGAAGTGCGGTAGTAAACACAGTTAGGATTTGTAATGGAAGTAATTACTTTCTAAGAGCAATTATAGTATTTTTTACCAAAACATGATGAGCGATCAAAATCATTATCATCAAACTATCAAAATAGCCGTAGTTGGAGATATACACGACCAATGGGAAGCCGCAGATGGCATTGCCCTTAAGCATTTAGGGGTAGATCTAGTGCTGTTTGTGGGAGATTTTGGTAATGAGTCGGTGGAGGTAGTAAGGTCGATCGCCTCTTTAGATATTCCTAAAGCAGCGATTTTTGGTAATCACGATGCTTGGTACACTGCCACAGATTGGGGCAGAAAGCGTTGCCCCTACGATCGCCACCAAGAAAATCGAGTGCAACAACAAATAGATATACTTGGCCCTATCCAGGTCGGCTTTAGTAAATTAGATTTTCCCCATTTAAATTTATCTGTAGTTGGTAGTCGCCCCTTTAGCTGGGGTGGACCGGAATGGAAATATGGTGATTTTTATCGGGAGTATTACCAAGTTAATAGTTTTACTGAGTCTACAGAACGTATTATCGAGGCTGTGCAAAAAACTGCTTACGAAACGATAATTTTTATTGGGCATAATGGCCCGACAGGTTTAGGCGATCGACCGGAAGACCCCTGTGGTAAAGATTGGAACCCCATCGGCGGCGACTTCGGCGATCCGGATTTAGCGGCGGCCATTGACCAAACTCGCTTACTGGGTAAATCTATTCCCCTGGTGACTTTTGGCCATATGCATCATCACCTACGCCACACTAAAACTGAAGTACGTAAAGCAGTCCACGTTAGCCCAGAAGAAACAGTTTATGTGAATGCCGCTCAGGTGCCCCGTATTATTGAAATAGAAGAAAATACCCATAATGGTATATCCCCAGTTATTTCTCGGCAACGTAATTTTTCTGTTGTTTCTCTGGTAGGGGGCAAAGTCGCAGAAGTGGCTTTAGTTTGGGTAGACTGCGATCGCGCCCTTACTTCCGAAAAAATTCTTTATCGAAAATCTCGTACTTTCTTACAAATAGCTTGAGGTAATATATAATAATGTTCTGGAAACCTTAAATTTCTGCTGAAGGCGCTAGAATTAACTGCTGAAACTCAGTGATTCTAAGGTAAGCTTAGTTATGGGCTTATATTCCTAGCCTAATCAGCCCCAATTTGGAGAGGTGGCAGAGTGGTCGATTGCGCTTGACTTGAAATCAAGTGAACCCGTAAGGGTTCCGAGGGTTCAAATCCCTCCTTCTCCGTTTT
>CAWUOF010000362.1:0-4987 GCA_963923765.1 uncultured bacterium
TGTTGTGGAACTTTGTGATGCTGCTATTTTAATTGATAAGGGAGAATTATTATTATCTCATAATCCTAAATTTGTGGCAGATAAATATCATAAACTTTTGTATGCACCGGCTAATAAATCACAAGATGTTAGGGAACAAATTCGCAGTTTAAATAATTTGGTAAAAATTGAACCTGCTCATCAGCATACTGTACATAATAACCATCATAATAACCATAATAATCATGGTAATGGTAATGGTAATTATATATTACCAGGAAATAAAGAAAATATACCTCTGTCAATTCAAGAGAATTTTATTTTAGAAGAATATTATCAACCAGATTTTGTGCCGGCTAATACTACTTCCTATGTATCTCATGGGGCGAAAATTATTAATCCTCATATTACTACGGTAAATGGTAAGAAAGTTAATCAATTGATTGGTAGACGTAACTATATATATACTTATTCGGTTAATTTTAGTAAATCTGCCTATCAAGTTAGATTTGGAATGCTAATTAAAACTATTAGCGGTTTGGAATTGGGGGGGGCTTCTTATTGTTATCCTGAACATCAGTTAAAATATGTAGAGGCGGGAACTAGATTAGTAATTAAGTTTCGCTTTCAATGTATTCTTAATCCTGGGGTTTATTTTTTAAATGCAGGAGTTTCTGGTATAGTTGATGGGAATTTTACCTATTTAGCTCGATCGATAGATGTGGCCATGTTCCGAGTCCAGCCAGATAGTAATTTACTAAAAAGTGGTGTAATAGATTTTACGATCGAACCTAATATGGATGTGGAAGAAAGCTTACTGGAAGTAAAAAAATAATTTTTAATAGAGTTAAAATTTATGAATTTAGAAAATCTCAAACAATACCATAAAAATATAGTAGAAGAGTTTGGAGAATGGACTAATCATAATATCCAAATTCAAGATGATTTTTATACTATTGATAAAGCCAAAATAACCGGTTCTGAAGTTAAATTAAAGCGATATTTGCAAATTATTGCTGATATTGTCCGCCAGCCTTTTTCCCAATTACGAGTTTTAGATCTAGCCTGTTTAGAAGGAATGTATGGCATTGAAATGGCTTTACAAGGCGCGGAAGTAGTTGCCCTAGAGGGAAGACAAGCAAATATTGAAAAAGCACGTTTTACTAAGGAATCTCTGGGTTTAAATAATCTTAATTTATATTTAGATGATGTGCGTAATCTCAGTCGGGAAAAATATGGAGAATTTGATATTGTTTTATGCATCGGCATATTTTATCATTTAGATGCTCCAGATGTGTTTGCTTTTATGGAAAGCATTGGAGAAGTTTGTAAATATTTAGCTATTGTTGATACTCATGTTAGTATGATGGCAGAATGTTCATATATTTATAAACAACGTCAATATGCAGGTCGATCTTATCCAGAACATAATCCGGAGACTACTGGGGAGGAAAAAATAAAATCTCTATGGTCGTCTTTAGATAATAATACAAGTTTTTGGTTAACTCGCCCTTCTTTTTATAATCTTTTAACAGAAGTTGGCTTTACTTCTGTGTATGAATGCCATAATCCACCTGTGATGAAATATGAAATAATGAGGGAAAGAAAAGAAACCGATCGCGCTACTTTTGTGGCAATTAAGGGACAAAATACTAAAGTGCTTTCATCTACTATAATAAATCAGCTTCCCCAGGAATTTTGGCCGGAAAAATAATAGTTGAAAATTAATAGTTAAATTGGAAATATAAAAAATGCCACTCACTTTAATTGTAACTGGAATGCATCGATCGGGTACTTCTTTAACAGCTTCTTTTTTACAAGCTGCGGGAATTAGTTTAGGAGATAATTTACTGGGAAGCGATCGCTTTAATGTGAAAGGTTATTTTGAAGATGTGGATTTTTTAGAATTGCAACGGGGAATTTTACAACAGTGTTGCCGTTATGGTAAACAAGGCTGGGCAGATTGGGGGTGGACAGAAACAGAAGATTTCGATCGCGATATTTTATCTAATTATATTCCCCAAGCTTTAGAATTAATTAAAAATCGTAATGATAAAAACTTACCTTGGGGCTGGAAAGATCCTCGGACTTCTTTATTACTGGATTTTTGGCAAGAATTATTACCTGAAGCTAAATATTTATTAGTATATCGTTTCCCTTGGGATGTAAGCGACTCTGTGCTACGCATTAATCATCCTAATTTTGTCCAAAATCCTGATTATGCCATGAAAGCTTGGGTTTTTTATAATTCTCATGTATTGGAATTTTACCGCCGATATGCCGATCGCTGTCTGCTTTTTAATATTAACTCTTTCCTAGAAAATCCCGATCGCTTAGTGGAATTACTCCAAAACAAATTAGGAATAAAATTAACAGCCTGGGAAAATAAAACCGAATTTCAAAAAATTTATGATAAAAATCTCTTTACTCAGCTAGAATGGAATCATCCGGCTGTATTGTTACTTGCCAAGCTTGCACCTCAATATCTATCTCTTTTAGCAGATTTAGATAAATATGCTGATATGCCTAGCAGTTTTGCTTTTCCTTCAGAGGAAAATACAGAATTTAATAGCGAAAAATTAGTTATGCAACTTTATTACCAAGTTGTAGCCACTAGATTACAATTACAAGAATTAGCCCAAAAACAAGGAGAAAAAGAAAATTTGCAATTAAGAATAGATAGCCTAGAAAGTGAAATAGCTGCTATGAAAACATCTAAAATATGGAAACTTCACCAAAAAATATCTAAATTTAAAAGCATGATTTAAGTTATGATAACAAGAAATATTTAGGGTAAGCTAATGTCTGGAGTAGAAACAGGAACAAAAAACATAGCATTATCTGTGATTATACCTTGTTTTAATCACGGTAATTTTATTTTAGAAGCTGTTGCCAGTGTAGAAAATTGTCAAGAAGCTGTATATGAAATAATTATTATAGATGATGGATCAACTGATATAATCACTCGCAAAAATATAAATTATCTTAAAGATAAAGGCTATACAGTTATTGAACAAAATAACCAAGGATTAGCAGCCGCAAGAAATATAGGAATAAAAATATCTACAGGACGTTATTTTTTACCCTTAGATGCTGATAATAAAATTAGACCAGAATATATTACTAAATCTATAAAAATTTTAGATAAACATCCAGAAGTGGGAATAGTATATGGCGATGCTGAATATTTTGGGGATTTAACAGGTATTTGGCGAGTCGCTAATTTTGATGTAAATACCATGATTATAGGTAATTATATAGATGCCTGTGCAGTAATTCGTAAAACAGTTTGGAAAGATTGCGGGGGATATGATTCTAATATTCCTGATAAATTAGGATATGAAGATTGGGATTTTTGGCTATCAGCGATCGAGCAAGGCTGGAAATTTTATCATATTCCAGAAATATTATTTGATTATCAAGTGCGATCGAATTCAATGGTAAGTGGATGTAATATTCCTGAAAATCGCCGAAAATTAATGCAATATATTGCTACTAAACATTTAGGGCTTTACACCAGTAATTTTGCTAATATTTTTGGGGCAAAAGATTATAGAATTGCCACCGAAGAATTAAAAGCAAAAAATCTGGAAAAAGAATTACAGCAAGTTAACGTATCTTTAGAAGAATTGCAAAAAAATCACGTTAATATAGAAGAATATAAAAACAAATTACATCAAGAGTATTCTTTAGTAATAGAAAATTATGAAGCTCAATTAAAAGAAACTAGACTGGGGCTAGATAATTATCAAATTGAAATGGCTAAAGCCCAAGAATCCTTATTAAAATATCATCATCATTGCCTAGAAACTGAGAAAAAAATTAACAATTATCAAGAGCAAATCCAGCAAATGCAGGCAAGTTTAGCACATTACCAAGAGCAAACACAGGAAATGCAGGCAAATTTAGACCATTATCAAGCTCAATTGCAAATAAGTCAAACAGCATTAGCAAATTCCCAAGCAGAATTACAACAAACAAAAGATATTATTAACTGGATGGAGTCTAGCAAATTCTGGAAAATCCGCCACCAATGGCTAAAAATCAAAAAAATGCTAGGATTAGAAAGTAATCATGGTTAATTGGTGAGGAAATTAGCAAAATATATAGGTAGGTAAAAAAATAATGTTTAAGCCTGGTATTTTAAACCCTAAATTTATATTATCTCGTCTACAAAAATTTTCTGATATTGCCCAAAATCACGGCGTTATGTATGCTTTTTCCAGGGTATTTAGAAAATTATATATAAAATTAACCAATGAACCCCCGATCGCTGATGTCGGGGCATTAATTACTGCACCTCCCCCAGAGGATCCTTATCATAATTGGATTAGAAGAAACTTTGCCAGGGAATCAGATCAAATTTTAATGGCTGAAACAGTGGAAGTTTTTAATTATAAACCACTTGTCAGCGTATTAATGCCAGTTTATAATACTTCAGAAGATTATTTGCGATCGGCGATTGAATCCGTTAAAAAACAAGCTTATCCCTATTGGGAATTATGTATAGTTGATGATGCTTCAACGGTATCTCATGTTAAGAATGTTTTACAGGAATATAGCAAAATTGATTCCCGCATAAAAGTTATTTTTAGAGAAAAAACAGAAAATATTTGTGCTGCTTATAATGCAGCTTTAGGAATAGCTAATGGGGAGTTTATAGCATTACTAAGATCTAAAGATAATTTATCTCCCGATGCTTTATATCAAGTAGTTGTGAAGTTACACCAGTATAAAAATGCCGATTTTTTATATTCCGATGAGGATAAATTAAACGATCGTCTGGAATATATACAACCAATTTTTAAACCAGAATGGCAGCCGGGGGCATTTTTATTTTGGATGTATTCTTGTCATTTAGGAGTTTACAGGCGATCGCTAGTAAATACATTAGGGGGCTTTCGTATTGGCTACGAAGAAAATCCCGAATATGATTTAATTTTAAGACTTGCAGAAAAAACTAATAATATTATTCATATTAATAAAGTTTTATATCATGTTAGAGAAT
>CAWUOF010000363.1:0-4978 GCA_963923765.1 uncultured bacterium
ATTAAAATTTTGGGGAAAAAATTCGTATATTTGATTTTTAGCATATAAAAATAAATAAAAGTTGAAAAAATATAAAAAATAATATAAAAATCTCTACAATCAGGATATAAATAAAAATTATGGATATAAATATCTAGGCAAAATTAATTATAAATTTCTGAAAATATCAATTCCCATCAATTCTCTATATAGAAATAATCTATTTTTTGGGGGTTTTCTATTTTCCCATTTTGAAATATAGAGAAATCATGGAATTTTTTATTTTTTCTGTTGCCTGTTGTCTATTATATTAATGCGATCGAACTCTAATTGAAAACTAAAAAAGTAGGAGAGAGATATATATAAAATATGGGTTAGATTTACCAATAAAGTTAATTAATCCTTAAAAAATTACATATTAATGCCAGAATGTGGCATCAAAATATAATCCTGAAAAACTATGTACAGAAAAATGAACTAACTTAGAAGAAATTAAGAAATTCCTAGGAATAAAAGAATATGAATCCTATGGTGGTTAAACAAGAATAAGATGGAAAAACTTATTTTAGAGGTTGGCCACATTACCTAGGACAAAGAGACATCTAAAGAGGTGCGTAAGTAAATTTAAGGGATCGCACCGATGCAAAAATATCAAATACAGATTAAGTATGAGATATTTCCAGGAATAACCCAGGAAAAATGCTCAAGGCAATATTTGTCCTAAAAAATAATCTGGCATCTCATTTCCGTCTAAACCAGACAGAGAGCCAAAATACAGTATAAAACCATGTCAGAGTCTATAATTTCCCATCAGCATAGGCCAATTGAGCCAATGCGGGCTTTAACCCAGACAAATTGGATATCTACCCAGCCCGATCAGGCTCATGTAGGACAAGAAATTGCTCAAATAATTATGAATAATAGCGATCCGGACATAATGTTGTCGGATATTGCGGCAATATTGGCAGAGGCTTTTGTTGCGGATGGCTGTCTGGTGGTATTTAAGGAAAACGATCGCACCACAATAAAAACAGCCGATTGGCAGTCTCTAGTCAATAGTATTAGTATGTCGGAAGCTGAAATTGTGCAACTAGGGCAGCAAATAATGGCAAAAATGCTGTCTGGTGCGGAGTATGTAGAAATTTCGGACTTACAAATAAATAATAATGGGGAGTCGATTTTAATTAGTCAGGTAAATTCGCGGTTGAGATCAATACTAGGCATACCAACTCGGCTACAAGGGAAGGTAAATGGGGCAATAGTTTTAATATTAGGGTTGTCTAGGGATGAGTATCGAGGCAGAGCACGCCGACGAAAAGCTGTAATAAGCAGCCGTTTAACAAATTGGACAGAGTTAGAAAAACAACGCCTGAAAGCTTTAGCGGCTCAGGTAGCGATCGCTATTTTCCAAGTTTTGCAAACAAAAACCATTACTGCCACCCAAAAACAATTAAATAGGTATCATCACCAGCAAAGTTTAATTCACGAACTCACGATGGGCTTTCATAATGCCTGGGAATTAAATCAAATTTTACAGGTGGCTATAGATGGAGTGACTAAAATTTTGGCCATTGATCGAGGCTTAATTTTACTGTTAAAATATGCTAATCCTGGATTAACAACCGTAGAAATACCGAAACTTAAGGTAAAGATTATTTGCGAATCTCAAAGTAAGCACTCAAAAATAAGCAGTAAAAAAAATAAACAAAATCAACCAAATCAAAGTCTACTAGAAAAATCATTTTGGTTGTCAGAATGCGATCTGTGCTGGCAAGCTTTTACAGATACAACAAAACCTGTGGCGATCGAAAATTTAGACGAATTTCCCTGTATGAAATCAAACATGAGAATAGCTCAAGTTTGTGAATTTGCAGAAATATCAGGGATAATACTTATTCCCCTATTAGGAGGTATTAACCCAAATTCCGGGAAATCTTCTGTGCTAGGGTTTTTCCTCGGGCAACAGCATCAGCCTCGCCTTTGGCAAACCGAAGAAATAGATTTTCTCAAAATGATAGCTACTCAAGTTAGCATAGCCATAGTACATAATCAAACTCAACGACACTTTGCTACTTTGGTAGAAGAGCGCACAGATCAACTACAAAGATCTTTATCAGTACAATCAAAATTATACGATAAAATTCGTCAACAATTTGACCAATTAAGGCAACTAAATCAACTAAAAGATGAATTCCTTAGCACGATTAGTCACGAATTAAGAACGCCATTAACTAGCATGAGTTTGGCGATAAGAATGCTACGGCAGCCAAATTTATCAGCAGATAAAATTTCTAGGTATTTAGATATTTTAGAAAAACAATGCAATCAGGAAATAAATCTAGTTAATGATTTACTAGCCTTACAACAAATGGAAAATAATCAAGTGCATATTCACTTGGAAACTATAGAAATTAAAAGCCTAATTCACGATTTGGCAGAGATTTTTGAGAAAAAATGGGCGGATAAGGGTTTAAGCTTAGAATTGAATTTACCCGATCGCAACTTAAAAATCCAAACCGATCGTGATAGCCTAAATCGTTTGTTGTTAGAATTGTTAAATAATGCGGGTAAATATTCGGAAACCGATACAAAAGTTATTGTTAGTGCTAATCATCAAGTCCAGGGTCAAATTAATAATATGGTGCTAAGTATAACTAATATTGGCCCTGAAATTTCTGCCGCAGAATTGCCTTATATTTTTGATAAATTCCGACGGGGAAAAGGTGTTACCCAACAGGCGATCGCTGGGACAGGTTTAGGTTTGGCTTTAGTTAGGTGCTTGGTAGAACATTTAAATGGTAAGATAACAGTTTCTAGCTCGCCTATTCCTAATTCTGAATTATCCGAAACTTGCTTTACCTTAACTTTACCTCATTCGATCGATACTAAAATAACTACTTAATTTACTAAAAATTCCCTAGTATTTAGGTAGTTGGAAATGGCAAAATTAACATTGCATCTATGCGATGGGCAAATTTTGCCATTAATTTTTTAAATTTTTCAACTAAATTTTCTATACTTATCTAATAAAATATGACAAAATATAACAGGGAATTAGAAAACTTCTTAACAAATAACACGGAGGCAAAAATTTCCCCCTCACTAGTTTCAATATAAGTTAAACTATGCTCAAAACTGCTGCACAAAAGCCCTTACGCTGGCAAAAAACTAAATATACCCCCCTCGCACGTCAAATAGATGTTTTTACTGCCGCAGCAGAGTGGATGTTTTATTTATGGTCGGATAATATCTTTCAAAAAAATTCTACTGAACATAAAAAATATCGCGCTGCATGGTTAGTTAATACCATGCTAGAATTAGGCCCGACTTTTATTAAAATTGGACAAGCTTTATCTACTCGTGCTGATTTATTACCTTTAGAATATGTACAAGAATTAGCAAAATTACAAGATAAAGTACCTGCATTTAGCCCAGAAGAAGCTATCACCGTAGTTGAAGAAGAATTAGGCAATTCAATTTATACTTTATATCGAGATTTTGAACGCTTTCCTATTGCTGCTGCTAGTTTGGGACAGGTACATAAAGCCCGTTTACATACCGGTGAAGAAGTTGTAGTTAAAGTACAACGTCCTGGCTTACAAAAATTATTTAATTTAGATTTTCAATCCCTGGGTAAGTTAGTTCGTTTTTGTCGCCAGTATATGCCCTGGACTCGGAAATATGAATTAGAAGCTATTTATGATGAGTTTTTTAATATTTTATATCAGGAAATTGATTATATACAAGAGGGCAAAAATTCCGAACGTTTTGGCGAAAATTTTAAAGATTATCCACGCATTATTGTACCTAAAGTTTATTGGCGCTATACCACAACCAAAGTCTTAACAGTGGAATATTTACCCGGAATTAAAGTAGACGATCGCAAAACTTTAGAAGCTTGTGATATCGATATCAAAAAAATTAATACTCTTGGTATTTGTTGCTATCTAAAACAATTATTATTAGATGGCTTTTTCCAAGCTGACCCCCATCCAGGTAATATGGCTGTTACTCAAGATGGCAGCTTAATTTTTTATGATTTCGGGATGATGGCGGAAGTAAAATCTCTGGCAAAAGATCAAATGCTCAAAACGTTTTTTGCGGTTTTACGCAAAGATACTGATTTAGTACTTGATTCTTTAATTGCAATGGGTTTAATTGTTCCTGTTGCTGATATGGCCCCAGTCAAAAGATTGTTAAAATTTACTTTAGATAAATTTACGGAAAAACCTTTAGATATTACAGCTTTTAGCGAAATGACTAGCGAATTGTATGCCATGTTTGAACAACAACCTTTTCGCTTACCTGCACAAATGACTTTTATTTTAAAAGCTTTAACTACTTTAGATGGTATCGCTAGAACTTTAGATCCTCAATATAATCCAGTGGCTTGTGCCCAACCTTTTGTGAAAAGTTTAACTACTTCTCAAGCTAAGGGAAATTTAGTCGGTGAATTTGCTAAACAAGCTGCTGGCTTGATTAAATCTAAGTTGAATCAGCCTAGTAATGCTGAGATTTTATTTAGACGTTTAGAAGAACGTTTAGAAAGGGGAGAAATACAGTTTCGTGTCCGTTCAGAAAATGGCGATCGTACCCTCAAACGCATTAATTTAGCTGTCAAAGCTTTAATTTATACCTGTTTAGCTGGCTTTACTTTATTGGCAGGTGCAGTATTATTAATTGGCGGTTTCCTTCGCAGTGCGATCGCTGCCTTTATCTTTTCCGGTTTATGGTTTTTAATTTTACTTTTCTCTCTATTACAATTATATTTTAAAGAAAAATTTGATAAAATAGCAGATAAGTAAATAAATAAGTAATTATATAGACATAAATTATCTAGTTGCTAAATATACTTGTCAATTCTTTATCTTATTAAAATTAATTTTGAGGATAATTTCTAGGGTGCATCACACCCAATATTTAAGCAATAGACCTCTTGCGAAAGTCATATCATGTCCGTATAAAGACTTACGATTAAGCCCCAGTCTTCCGCCACCAA
>CAWUOF010000364.1:0-4925 GCA_963923765.1 uncultured bacterium
AATTGCCAATCACTAATTACTAATTGTTTTTTCCAATTAGCTTTTAGCTATTAGCCATTAGCTATCGTTGGAGCGATCTTCAAATTGCTGCCGCCGGCGCTGTTGCTGACGACGACGAGGTTGTGCATTGCTAGGGGCAGGTATTTCTTCCTGACCGGGAATGATTTCGCCTTTGAAAACCCAAACTTTAACGCCCAAAATACCGTAAATAGTTTTTGCCGTACAGTAGGAGTAGTCTATATCAGCCCGGAGTGTATGTAGGGGTACTCTTCCTTCCCGCGTCCATTCTGTACGGGCGATTTCGGCTCCGTTGAGTCGTCCGCTCACTTGCACTTTGATACCTTCTATACCGGCTCTTTGTGCTCTTTGAATGGCTTGTCTTACTACTCTCCGGAAGGAAACCCGTCTTTCGAGTTGTTGGGCGATATATTCGGCTATTAGTGCGGCATCGGCATCTACTCTAGCAACTTCAACTACGTTGATGCGAATTTGCCGATTACCGGTACCTAATTCTTCTTGTAATCCGGTTCGCAAAGATTCTATGCCAGTACCACCACGTCCGACTACTACACCGGGACGGGCTGTATGTACTTCTAGTTCGATTTGGTCGGCTTTGCGCTCGATGCGAATTTGGGATATGCCGGCGTTGTTAAGTGTTTTCTGCAAATATTTACGTATTTTGTAATCTTCTTGCAGTATTTCTGGGTAATGACTCGAGTCGGCAAACCAGCGCGAGCGGTGTTCTTGAGTTATACCCAGGCGAAAACCTACTGGATTAATCTTTTGTCCCACAAATGTGTCCTCAATTAAGAATTAGGAATTTAGAATTGGGAATTTAGAATTAGAAATTAAGAAATAATTCGGTGATTATGGATATTTTTTCTTGATTTTTAATTCTTAATTCGTTTTTCTTTATTCTTCATTCACTGCTGCTACTGCTACTGTGATGTGGCAGGTTGGTTTGCGAATCTGATAAGCCCGACCTTGCGCTCTGGGTCTAAATCTTTTGAGAACTGGGCCTTGGTCAGCGAAGGCTTGGCTGATAATCAGATTGGCTGGATCGATGCCTGCATTGTGTTCGGCGTTGGCTGCTGCCGATCGCAGTACTTTTAGGACTGGCTTGCAAGCCCGGTAAGGCATAAATCTGAGAATAATCAGCGCTTCTCGATAGGATCGCCCACGTATTTGATCCAACACTCGACGCACTTTGTGGGCTGACATTCCTATATATCGTGCGATCGCTTTTACTTCTTCGTTAGTATCAATAGCCATAAACTTCTCCTGTCGCTAATCGCTAATTGGCTAAATCTGCTATTTGCCGATCGCTCATTTTAGCTTTCAGCTTTTCCCTCCCATTAACAATTAGCTACTTACGAGATACTTTTTTATCGCCTTTGGCGTGACCTCGGAATGTACGAGTTGGCGCAAACTCTCCTAGTTTATGTCCGACCATTTGATCAGAAATATAAATGGGAACGTGCTGACGCCCGTTATGCACTGCAATAGTAAATCCCACCATTTGCGGCAGAATTGTTGATGCTCGCGACCAAGTTTTAATCACTTGCTTATCGCCTTTGGCTGTCATTGCTTCTATTTTTTTCAGCAAGTGATCAGCTACAAATGGCCCTTTTTTTAGAGAACGACCCATAGTTTATTTGTTATTTTTAGATAAGCCGATTTTTGTCTATTTGGAAATAGGAATTTGGATTATTAGTTAATTTTAGAAACTCTTTAATTACTAACTTAACTCCAATCCAAAATCCCCCTCCTAAAATCTTAGGATTCCCGACCGCCACGACCTCGTTTAGACGATTTGCGACGGCGTCGCACGATTAAAGCATTGCTATGTTTTTTGCGATGCCGTGTTTTTGCACCTAAAGCTGGCTTGCCCCAGGGAGTAACTGGGCCGGGTCTGCCTATGGGCGCTCTACCTTCCCCACCACCATGGGGGTGATCTACTGGGTTCATTACGCTACCCCTTACCTGTGGGCGGCGTCCTAACCAGCGTGTCCTTCCGGCTTTCCCGATGCTGATGTTTCTAGCATCGATGTTGCCGACTTGACCGATCGTGGCGTAGCATTCCCGTCTCACCATCCGAACTTCTCCAGAAGGCAGTTTGACTGTGACAAACCCACCTTCTTTCGCCATTACTTGGGCGGTTGCTCCAGCCGACCTGACTATCTGGCCACCTCTCCCCGGAGTTAGTTCAACGTTATGTACGCTTGTACCCAGGGGTATATTTCCCAGGGGTAGCGCATTGCCTATTTCTATGGGAGATTCTGGCCCGGAAATAATCGTACTTCCTATTGTTAAGCCTACTGGATGCAGAATATAGCGCTTTTCTCCATCTCGATAATGGAGTAATGCTATCCTGGCATTCCGGTTGGGGTCGTACTCAATCGATACTACCTTGGCTGGTATGTTGAGTTTGTCTCTACGAAAATCTATGACCCGATATAGCTTTTTGTGCCCGCCGCCTCGATGACGACAGGTGATCACGCCACGATTATTACGCCCTTTATTGCGATGCTTCGATCGCGTTAGGGATTTTTCTGGTTTGTCCCGCGTAATTTCGGCGAAATCTGAAACTGTATGTTCGCGGGTACTCGGAGTGTATGGCCTATAAGCGCGGATACCCATAACTTCGGATTCTTGGGGATAATGTATGCAAAACAAATCTTAGCGCTGTTGGTAAGCTGGCGCCTCAGCATGGTTCACCCTATACTTCTGGGAATAATATCTTCCTTAGTGGTTCTCCATCTTCTAAGGTGACTATTGCTCTTTTGTACAGAGGTTTAAATCCAGCAAATTTACCAACTCGTCTTTGTTTTCGTGGCGGATTTTGGGTATTTACGCTCAGAACCTTGACATCAAAAAGTTGTTCGATCGCTGCTTTTATCTGCGGCTTTGTCGCCTTCGGAGCTACTTCAAATGTATATTTGTTTTGCTCCATTAATATTGTGGCTTTTTCTGTTAATATTGGCCTCTGTACCAAATCTATTAAATCTCGAGGAGTTAGTTCAAGCACCGTACACCTCCTGGATTTTGGCAAGGGCTGTTGTTGTTACTACTATTTTTGAAGCGTTTAATACATCAAAAATATTTATGTTGTTAGCAAATAGCAGTTTTACATTTGCTATGTTTCTCGCTGATAGGTACACTTTTTCATCCTTTTCCGACAAAATTAATAAAACTTTGTCCTCTGGCTGCGCTCCCCATCTCGCGATCGCTGCTACTAATTCTTTTGTTTTTGGTTTTGATAATTTATCGCCAAATTCTTCGACTACTATTAGATCGTTTTCTACACGACTATATAATGCCGTTCTTAATGCTAACCTTCTTTCTTTCCGGTTCATCTTAATGTCATAATCTCTAGGCTTGGGGCCGAATATGACACCGCCACCTCGCCATAATGGAGATCTGATCGAACCTGCTCTAGCCCTACCAGTCCCTTTTTGTCGCCAAGGTTTCCTTCCACCTCCCCTTACTTCTGATCGGGTTTTGGTGCAAGCTGTCCCTTGTCTGGCGTTGGTGGTTTGGCGGATCAATGCCCTATGAACTATATGGGCGGCGTTTTCTGCTTTCGCCACTTTTAGTTCTAATGGTGCTTGACCTACTTCTTCACCTTGCCAGTTTTTTACCACACAGTTAACCATAGTCTTTTGTCCTTTGTCCTATTTTCTGTCATCTCTCGATCGACCATTGCTTGACCAATGACACCTATCTCTTTGTGGGTACTATACTTAGCAACGCTCCCGGTTTCCCCGGTACTGCCCCTTTGATTAGCAATAAGTTTCGATCCGAGTCCACTCTGACAATGGTTAACTTTTTAATAGTAATTTGCTTGCCCCCTAGCCTTCCCGCCATCCTCTTGCCAGGATATACACGACCAGGTGTTGTCCCTGCTCCGATCGAACCGGGCAACCTATGGTTTTTTGAACCATGCGACATAGGCCCGCGACCGAAGTTATGCCGTCTTTGATATCCTGCAAAACCTTTGCCTATGCTATTTCCTATTACATCTACTATTTGGCCAGCACTAAAAATATCCGCTTTTATCTGCTGCCCTAATTCATAGTCGCTTACTGCTTCTAAGCGATATTCATGCAGGTGACGCAAGGGCGATGCACCCGATTTCGCCAGATGTCCCAATTCGGGCTTGTTCAGCGCCTTGGGCTTTACTTCGCCATATCCGATCTGGAGGGCGGAATATCCATCTGTTTCTTTGGTCTTAATTTGTGTAACTGTACATGGCCCCGCTTGAATGACCGTGATGGGAATCGATTTTCCCTTCTCGTCAAATATTTGGGTCATGCCTAGTTTAGTCCCCAGGATGCCGACAGACACCGGTCTCTCCTTTTTACACACTACAATTTGAGCCGGATTGCGATATTTTACGCTCTCCGCGCCATGAATACAAAACGCAATATATAATAGTGCGCTTCTGTGACTGCTATATCTACTACTCCTTTATTAATCAGAATACTATTTTTAGCAGCCAATTATGTTTTATCTAGCTTCAGGAAGCTGTTTGTCACCAGCCAGCTATTTCTGGCTCTCGCAATCCATCGCTGGGACTTAAGCTGTACGTCTGCACGCCCCTCAGTATCCCGACGGTAATACCGTCATCTGCGATTGGCCAAGTTGTTACATACTCACAACTTGATAGGCAAATTCTGGCTGGTTTCCCCTACTCTGACCGCTTTGAGAAAGAAACTTGTTATTTTCTCTGCTCTGGCTGTTTAGCTCTTCAAAAGGTATGCCTTCGAGCTTTTTTGCGGTTTTCGCATCAGAGAGCTTTACCACCCCGAATTTTGGCGACAATTTAATACCATATATTATTATTAGACATTTGTCTACTAATTTACAAAAATCTTAAAATTTTTTTTGCTCCCATCTTGGCCAAAATATTTATGGCCATAATA
>CAWUOF010000365.1:0-4919 GCA_963923765.1 uncultured bacterium
TGCTGGTCGAGTATTTTGGCTCTAGTATCAATTTTTTTTCCTCTCAAGAGTTATACCAAACCCGTAAAGTCCGTTAAGGTTATCTATTCGTAGATATCATATCATCTAAAGCAATATTTATTCTTCCTCCTCAAGTTCCCCGATCGCATCATCGAATGTATTAACAATATCGAGTAATTTGGTAACGACGCGATCGAAAATTTTTTTGCGGTCTAATAATTTGGGTTTTTCATTACAGGCACTCAGTACCTTATCGCGAAGTGGCTCTTTTCCAGAAAAGTGATAATCAGCTATCATTTGTTGCACAACATCAACCTTGAGATTTTCTGTCTCACAGAGTTGTTGAATTGCGGCGATCCGTTCTTGACTCCAAAAATTTTGAAAGACGGTTTCGATTTTCTCTTCAGGTTCAAGGGTGGGTAGCCGTTTTTCAATAAATTTCTCTAGTAAATTCCGTTTACTTCGCAGTTGAGCTTCTTTGCTAATAAGTTCAAGAATAGTAGCTTTTTGGATTTGGTATTGCTCAGATGTAACATCCGGTTGAAGATTGCCCAGAAGCTTGAGAATATAGGCGACATTAATATCATCGCGATGGATGAGTTCTAGTTCAAAATCGATCTCTTCAACCGGTGATTCCTCCTCGTTGTCTTTTCTATTCCTGGTTTTTTCATAGATATCTAAATACTTGCTTTTGTAATCTTCAAAGGTTTGCTCATCTAAATTCAAGTCGGAAAAATTAAACTCAGTGAATGATTTACTAACATTTAATAAACGCATGAGATTACGAAAGGATTTAACAAACTCAATTTGGTCATCTTCACTAATCAATGTATTAACATCGTTGGGAATAGTGGCGATCGCCTTCAATTTCTGAATTCCCCTGTTAAATTCTTTCACATAATATTCATAGGGTTCAATAAAAATTTCTTCTTTGGTATTAGGATCGGAGAACAGTGTAACAGCTTCGTCAGTGTTGTCTTTAAGGTTGCGGAAACAAATAATATTCCCCTGAGATTTGAGTTCACCTAAAATGCGATTAGTGCGCGAATAGGCTTGAATCAGCCCATGATATTTAAGATTTTTATCAACATAAAGAGTATTAATTTTTTTCACATCAAATCCGGTAAGAAACATATTGACCACTAAGAGAATATCAGCCCGTTCTAAATCTTGGGCATTTTCCCGATCGCGGTCTTTCATTCGTTTAGAAATATCCTTATAGTAGGCGTAGAATACTTGACTATCTTTAGCAGAATGTTGAGTGATGTACATCTGGTTATAGTCGGTAATAAATTCATTCAGCTTGTCGCGGCTATGACTCCGGCGACTGGTATCGTTACTGATATTAAAATCCGGTTCACTAATCAGTCCATTGGCATCATCATCTTCTTGATTATCAATGGGGGTAAAGATGGTAATAACTCGTAAATCATGTAATCCTTGTTGTTTTTTGGCTTTGAAGGCTTCGTAATAGGTAATTAGGGTGTCTACGCTGCTAACACAGAGTATGGCGGAGAACTTTCTGGCGTGGGTTTTGCGGTGATGATTTTGGATAATCCAATCTACAATTAGAGAAATTCGATTTGGATTTTTAAAAAAATCGCGGTCTAGTTTCGGTTCTGTAATCAGCGTACCGTCTTTATGCTTGAGTTTACCCCAATACTCGACAGAGAATTTAAGCACATTTTCATCAGCGATCGCATTAGTGATCACATATCGGTGCAGACATTCGGTAAATAAAGAAGCAGTTGATAGTTTTAAGCCATCTTTTACATAGACATTTTTCTCAGCAAAAATGGGTGTTCCTGTAAAGCCAAAAAGTTGGGAATTTTGGAAAAAGCGGGTAATATTACGATGAGTTTCGCCAAATTGGGAACGGTGGCATTCATCAAAAATAAAAATAATCCGTTTGTTACCCAGGGGAGTCATGGCGACTTTATGGCTTGGGGATTTAATCGCGCGGTTTAGTTTTTGAATTGTGGTAACAATCAGGCGGTTCTCCCCTGTCATTTGTTCAACAAGTTGTTTAGTATTATCGGTGGTATCAACACTATTCGGGCTAAAATAATTAAACTCTTTGCTGGTTTGATAGTCGAGGTCAGCGCGATCGACCACAAACAGGACTTTATGAACAGTAGGCAGATTTGTAAGGATTTGGGCGGCTTTAAAACTGGTGAGGGTTTTTCCTGATCCGGTGGTGTGCCAAATATAGCCATTTTTATCGGTATTTTTGACGCGCTCAATAATGGCTTCAACGGCATAATATTGATAGGGACGCAACACCATCAGCACTTTATCAGATTCGTGCAAGACGATGTATTTACAAATCATTTTAGAGACGTGACATTTTTCCAGAAATGCGTCGGCAAAGTCATCTAATGGAGTAATCAAGTTATTGTCTTGATCTGCCCAGTAGAAAGTTTGTTTATATTCTTGTTTGCGGTTATTGGCGTAGTAGCGAGTATTAACACCATTAGAAATAATAAAAATTTGGATGTACTGGAATAGTCCATGATCTGCACCGTAGGAGTGGCGTTGATAGCGGTTGATTTGGTTGAATGCTTCTTTGAGTTCTAGCCCTCGGCGTTTGAGTTCAATTTGCACGAGGGGCAAGCCATTAATTAGCAAGGTTACATCGTAGCGGTTTTTATATTTGCCCTGCTGGGTGACTTGATTTGTAACTTGATATTGATTTTGACACCAATGTTCTGTATTTAGGAATTCCAGATAAAAAGTACTGCCGTTGTCGCGGCTGAGTTCCATTTTGTCGCGTAGGCGTTTGGCGCGATCGAAAACGTTGCCTTTGTCGAGGTGGTTGAGGATGCTTTTAAATTCAGTGGTACTCAGTTGAATGCCATTGTGCTTTTCCAGTTGGGTTTTGAGGTTGGCTGTGATATCTTCGGTATTGCGAAGGGTGACAGCTTCGTAACCTAGCCCGGTTAGGCGATCGATTAGTTTTTGTTCAAGTTCGGCTTCGGTTTGCGTCATGGGAAATGGGGAATAGGTAAAAGGGAGTGGGTAATGGGTAATGGGTAATGGGTAATGTTTAGGAGGTGGTTTTTATGATGAGATTTTCTACACCATCAAGAAAAATTTGAAAGCTATGAGAGGTGTTTTCTGTTAGGGATAAATAAGGAGCAATTTTTTTAGAGTGAGTTCCGGCATAGTATTCATTAACGAGTTTTTTAAGTTCTTGTTTGGCCGAGTTGAGTTGATCTGGGTCGCGAAATTTTTTCTGGGTCTGTTTTTTACTGAGGCTTTGGGGTTTAAGTTGATAGGCTTTTTCAACGGCGGCAAGGTCTCCTAAAAACCATGATTCAAGTTCATGGCAAATAATCCGAATTAATGGATCTGATTTTCCTGCATTCTGGCAAATTTCCAGTAATTCTGCTTTGAGTTCTTGACAGTCATGGGAGTCTTGATCATGAACAATCACAAATTTTGTGGCGGGGTTAAATTGAAAGGCTTTGATTTTTATGGGAATCGATTTTGCTAGGTCTTGTTTGCCTTGGTGGGGAATACAAATATAGCTGATTTCAATAGGAATAATTTGAGGTAAAATCTGATCTAAAACATTTTTAATTGAGGGTTCTTCGAGTAAAAAAATCAAATCGTAGCTCATTAAGGCGCAACTCCTTCAAACCAGCCTTGATTCCAAAGATAGCCAGGTAAGTCTCCTGCTTCGATCAGATTTTTTAGGTTTTGGTTATCACTAGCTTTATGGATTTTTGTAATTCCTTTTTCTTTAATTAGCCAAAAAATACTGTCTAGGGGAACGGCATTTAAAAAGTCTGGTGAATGGGTAGAGACAAAGACCTGTCCGCCCCGGTGGGCATAGCTGGCAAATTCTTCGGCGAGTTCTCGCAGCAAACTGGGATAAAGTTGGTTTTCGGGTTCTTCAACACACAAAAGAGGATGGGGTTTGGGGTCAAATAACAGTATAAGATAAGCAAACATCTTCATTGTGCCGTCGGAAACGTAGCGATCGATAAAAGGATCTCTAAAGGCTTCGTCCTGAAATTTAAGTATTAGTCTGCCGTCTACGGTTTCTGTGGCTTCAACTTTATCGATACCGGGAACTCGTGCTTTCATTCTTTCTAAAATCTGGTCAAATATTTCCTTATGTTCGTCATAGATATATTTGGCAACTACTGCCATGTTATCACCTGTGGGAGAAAGATGCTCGGCGTAGAGTGCGTCTTTGCTGCCTCTAGCATCGCTGATATGGAAATCGGAAATGTGCCAGTTTTCTATAAGGGAACGGAAGGCACTAGCGGCTGTAAATCGTTGAAATTGTCCTAGTCCTTTAATGGCTAAAATTTCACTTGATTCAAGTTGTAGTTCTTCTCGCTGTAATTCTTCATCGGGTTGGCTAAAATCTTCTTCATTAATAATCGCGTATCCTTTACCGTTTTGAAAGTCTAGGAAATGAAAGGGTTTACCATGCTCTCCCCGTTTATAGCGTAATATTTCCCGTTTAATGATAGGTCGTTTTTTTTCTTGTCCAATGATAAGAATATAAGTTACTAGGCGTTCAGTGCCAACAATTTCCATACGGATTGTAATTTCGAGTTCGATGTCTTCTTTTTCTTTGCCTCTAGTCACGACTTCGTTAAAGCCGCCACGAACTTGCAAGGCTTGGCGAATATTGTTTTTTAGGGCATCGCGCAAAAATCCAAAAACATTAAATAGGGTTGATTTTCCTGTACCGTTTGCACCAATAACCACACAAAAAGCAGGAATGTTTTTAATTTCTATATTTTGAAAGATGCGATAGTTTTTAATTTTTATGGAAGTAATTTTCATTTTTTGTCTTCAGTAGGTTTTCTAAGTGCTTAATGTTTTCTACGGGAAATCATAGGCTAATTTGGCGTTGCTGAATTAGGGGATGATATGAGAGAATGTGAATAATAAAAAAA
>CAWUOF010000366.1:0-4905 GCA_963923765.1 uncultured bacterium
GGCGAAGATACTTGGTGGGTCACTGCCTGGGAAAATAGCTCGATGCCAGGTTCTTTTTTCACAAGGCTCCCTCTATCTACATAGAGGGAGCCTTCTGCTTTTTCCCTTTTTTCTATCAGTTTTTAGTTAAAAGCTTTTTTACGTCAATTTTCTCCCACTCAACAATGGTTGATGTTTTAATTTCAACGGCACTTGATTTGATCTGTGGTTGACGTATGTGTAAATTTATGGATGTGTGTATTAGATTTAGGGCTACAGACAGCCCACAACTTCAGCTATGGTAATTTTAGGCAGCTTACTTACTAACTAATTGCATTTGTTGTAGATAAATCTCTGGATCTTCTGCTACCCAACCTTGTACAGAATTATAACGAATTTCAAAATGTAAATGGGGTTCGTTGATATCTGGATTTCCTGTTATGCCAATAGTTCCTATTTGAGTACCTCGATCGACTTTTTGCCCAGTTTTTACATTAATATTACCCAAATGAGCATAACGGGTTTGTTTACCTCCGGCATGATTAATTACTACTAAATTTCCTGAACTATTTCGATCGCCAGCAAAGGCTACAGTACCATCTCCTACTGACAAAACAGGTGTTCCTAATTCTGCTTTAATATCTAAACCTGTATGAAAAAAGGTTTTATCTGTTTGCGGTTGTACTTGCCAACCAAAATTTAAAATAATTTTTCCCTGTTTAGGTAAAGGATAAGTTGAAAAAATATTGTTATCTGGTACCATAGGAATAGATTCTGAATTACCAGACATTTTATTTGACCAATTCACCCCTGGTATAAAAACTACTGTTGGCACTGGCACACATCCATTTGCCTCAAATAAAACATCAGGACGAACTTTATAAGTAGTTGCTACTTCTCTCCAACTTTGCCCCCTAGCAACTTTTACACGAATTCCATTGACTGGAGGAATTAAAATTTCTGCTCCTACTGGTGCTGTTCCCGATCGCACACTGGGATTTAAACCCATTAAAGTACTAGTATTAAGGTTATATTTATTAGCAATACTTTGTAGAGTTTCTCCCGCAGCTATTTTGTGACGAATTAATCGCGATAGGACAGCTTTGGGACATATTCCTCCCCCATTGTCTTCCTGCTTGGGAGCAATAGCAGTAATAATTTTTGCCTCTGCTGATATAGGTATATTTAAACATAGCAGAGTTGAGAAAATAATCAGCCAAGGTTGTTTCATAATGGTTCGATTCATAATATAAAGGGAAAAAAATCTATTTTTATTAATCATTATTAAATAGTAAAACATCAGTTAATTTTTTAAAACTGGAGACATTTTGTATGTGTAATAAATATAAAAATCAGGAAAATTGGAAACTTTTTAATAGGGAATGGCAAAAAAAATTAGTAAGTGGCAGTTGACTTTACGTTTTTTCTGGTTAAGTGTTTTTACAAAATTCAGATACTCCCTAAAAATTTAGCTAAGATAAACTAAGAAAAATATTACCTGTAGATCTACAATTGAGTAGAAATAAATATGAAGCTAACTTTCAAACAGTTAACCATTTACCTTTGCTTGCTGTCTATAGGCAGTGGTGTAGGATTTCTGAGTAGTCGCTATAGGGAAAAAAGAAATATTATTAATAGCGAGATGCCCAAAATGCCTTTGTTGCGTCGATCGCCTCCTCCCCAAGCTTCTATTAATACTCAAAATGATCGCTATCGCTCTGATAACTTAAATTTTATTGCAACTGCGGCCAACAAAGTAGGCCCAGCAGTAGTGCGGATTGATTCGGCCCGCTCATCTTCCAATATACCAGAATCTTATAAAGACCCTTTTTTTAAGAAGTTTTTCGGTGATAATACCCCCATACCTCCCCAAGATCGGATGGAACGGGGCACAGGTTCTGGTTTTATTCTGAGTGAGGATGGGCGTATTCTGACTAATGCTCATGTTGTTGCTGGTAGTGATACGGTTAAAGTTACTCTGAAAGATGGGCGAGTTTTTTCTGGGCGGGTAATTGGAACCGATCGCATGACTGATGTGGCAGTAGTAAAAATTGATGCTTCGGATCTACCCACTGTGCAGCTTGGTAGTTCGGAAAATTTAACGCCGGGACAATGGGCGATCGCGATCGGTAATCCTTTAGGTTTAGACAATACTGTTACTGTTGGTATTATTAGCGCTACTGGTCGCTCTAGCTCTCAAGTTGGTGTACCTGATAAGCGTGTACGTTTTATTCAAACTGATGCTGCTATTAATCCTGGTAATTCTGGTGGTCCTTTGTTAAATGATCAAGGAGAAGTTATTGGTATTAATACAGCTATTCGTGCTGATGCTCAGGGTTTAGGTTTTGCTATTCCTATTGAAACTGCTGAAAAAATTGCTAATCAGCTATTTGCCAAAGGTAAAGTTGAGCATCCATTTTTAGGTATTCAAATGGTAACTATTACTCCCGATTTACCTGATAAAATTAATCAAGATCGAGATTTGAATTTCAAAATTACTCAAGATCAAGGAGTTTTAATTGTTCGCATTATCAATAATTCTCCAGCAGAGCGATCGGGACTACGCCAAGGTGATGTTATTCAAAAAATTGATGGCTTACCAGTTACAAGTGCCTCGGAAGTACAAGAGCGTGTAGAAGCTAGTGCTATAGGCGCTTTACTAAATTTAGAAATTAATCGTAACGGTCAAACTCAAATTATTCAAATCCGTACAGGTGCGTTTCCCAATCAGGCAGTCAATTAATTCCAGTATTTATAGTAGGAAAATAGCCTCCAAAAACCAGTATCGTACTAATCTATATTATCCAAAACAAGGTTAAGGAATAGGAAAAATCTAAATAAAATTTTTCCTATTTTCCTTTTCCCTGATAAACCTAATCCTCAGCCATTGGTGATTTTTTGCCAATAGATATGGAACGAGAAAGATTTGTATCTAGTTCCATGCGTTGTTCCATTTGGCGGAGGAAGTATCCAGTCATCATCGCGGAAGCTAACAAACCTGCCAAATTTTCCCGATCGGTAGTAATTTGGACACTAAAATTATCATCCGGTAACACTCCCACTAGTCCCTGTACATTTTGAGAAATTATTTGTTTAATTTCAGGTGTAACTGATTTAGCTATCCGAGACAGAACTTCGGGGGGTTGATGTTGGAGATATTTTAGGAGAGAGTTAGGCTGCTCGTCTTCCGAGTTGAAATCGGTAAATCTAGGGTTCAAAACCATCTGGCCTCTAAATATCTGGCTTATGTGCTCTATATTTTAAACTACAGAGTTACAATGATGCTTCCTGATTATCGCTAGTTGATCTAGTTGCTTCGTCGGGTTCTTCTTCTAGTTTGAGATTGACTAAGGGCAATAGTTCCGGTGGTAGTCGATCGATTTGAAAATAATGATGAAATTTATCGGTGACTTGTAGCCAGTAGGAACGGCCATCAGACTGTCTGCGTTTGCGGATATAACCTTGTTCAACTAGTTCTTGAACGTGCTGATATGCCCCAGAACCGCGCAAATTGACTAGATCGGTTTGGGTAATGCGACCTTTGATGGCGATCGCTGCCAGAGTTCGCAAAGCTCCTACTCCTAATTCTACAGGAATTAATTTATGTACTAATTCTTGAAAACTATCCCGCAATTGCAGACAATAGCCATTAGGGGTTTCTGCGATTTCTAGGGCACTATCTCGATGTGCATAATCAGATATTAGCTCAATTAGTGCTTCTTGTACTTCGTTTCGATCGCACTCTGCATATTCGGCAATTTGACTTAAGGATAGTGCTTGACTTTTTAAGTATAAAATAGCTTCGATTTTTGTTGCTAAACGATGCATAGCATCAGTAGTTATTGGTTAGTGGTTACAGGTTATCACTAAATAATTATTTGGTATGTGTTAGAAGTTTAAATTATGATTATATAGTTTAATTTTTCCATCTAACGTATTTAACCAATTAATTTTATATGATTATCTCATTACTAGGTGCGGTTTTAATTTTTAATCTAATTGTCTACCTGTCAATTCTACAAAAATATCTTCTAAATTAGAAGGACGAACCATTACTCCGGTTTTATCCTTTTGAGAATCCAGAAATTCCTGGGCTTTTTGCAAATCTGGGAAAAATAAATATTCCCAGCGATCGCCAACTTGTTTCATTACTAACCCTTCCCCGTGTTTTTGTCTTAATTCTTGCAAAGTTCCCAATTCTATTAGTTTACCTGCATCCATAATTCCTATGCGATCGCACAAATATTCTACTTCCTCCATATAATGGGTTGTTAATAGCATAGTCATTCCCTGTTTATTCAAATCTCGAATAATTTCCCATAAACGGCGTCGTGTTTGGGGATCTAATCCTACTGTTGGTTCATCTAAAAATAAAATCTGGGGTTCATGTAATAACGCCCTAGCAATTTGCAACCGTCGTTTCATTCCACCAGACAAAGTTTTTACTGTATCATCTTTTCTATCTGCTAGTTCTACATATTCTAGCCATTGGTTAATGCGTTTTTGCCGATCGGGATTAGGAATATGATGTAACCGCCCATGCAATTCCATATTTTCCCATACAGATAAATCATTATCTACGCTAATTTGCTGAAGTACCACACCAATAGATTGTTTTACTTTTATATTTTGGTGTTTAACATTATAACCAGCTACATAAATTTCCCCTTTACTGGGGTTAGTTAGTGTTGTGAGCATCCGAATAGTAGTAGATTTCCCTGCCCCATTCGGGCCAAGTAAGCCAAACATTTCCCCTGGTGCAATTACAAAAGAAAGATTGTTAACTACAGGGACATTGTTATATATTTTGTGAACGTTTTCTAAGCAAACAGCAGTACTCATTAGAAAATTTAACTATTTTTACAGATATTTTACCATTAACTTAGATATTATATACATTAATTTTAAATTTATCTGTGGATATTA
>CAWUOF010000367.1:0-4898 GCA_963923765.1 uncultured bacterium
TAATAAACTTGTAGGGGCGGGTTAATAGATAAATTTTGATACTAGACGATAAGATTAATAAACCCGCCCCTGTCTTATCGATTAATTACTTGTCGGCACCGGAGAAAAATTATAATTTGGGCAAGTGCAACAACAGGTTTTTATTTGCCTTATCTATGGTATTATTTCTATGTTTATATTTTTTAAATTTTCCTCTGTTTGACTCTATATTCTGGAGTTAATTAAAATCGATCGAATCATCCAACAAATTTAGATTTGCGATAAAGCTATGAAAATCCAAAAACAAACTATTGGTTTACTATTTTTCATTTTTATTTTGTTTGTTTTTCTAGGGGACAAAATCCCCTATCAACCTATTAGTAACGCCAGTCTGCAAACCCGCTATAAACTTAATAATTTTATTATGGGTTTATTTAAAAAACCCGAACCTGCTAGAAATCCTTATGAACGTACAGAAAAAGCTGTAGATGAACTCCAGAGAGGCAAAAAATCCCCCTAGTATAATCAATAAAATTAATAATGATGAATGATTTTTACTAGATATATATAGTAGGGCGGTATTATCCGCCCTATCTATAACAACCTTTAGTTTAATTCTTCTTCAACCAGCTAAACATTGCGCGTAAATTTTTACCCACATCTTCAATGGGGTGTTCTGCTTCTTGACGACGCATGGCAGTAAAACCGGGTTTGCCTGCTTGGTTTTCTAACACAAACTCGCGGGCAAATTGTCCAGACTGAATTTCGCTGAGAATTTTTTTCATTTCTGCTTTAGTGGCGGCGGTAACAATTCGGGGACCGCGTGTATAATCTCCATATTCAGCAGTATTAGAAATACTATCCCGCATGGTAGCTAAACCACCTTCAACTACTAAGTCAACGATAAGTTTAACTTCGTGTAAACATTCAAAATAAGCTAGTTCGGGTTGATATCCGGCTTCAATTAAGGTTTCAAAACCTGCTTTAATTAAGGCACTTAAACCACCACACAAAACAGCTTGTTCACCAAATAAATCTGTTTCGGTTTCTTCGCGGAAAGTAGTTTCCAGAATACCTGCACGAGTGCCGCCAATACCTTTAGCATAAGCCATAGCGCGATCGCGTGCTTGACCAGAAGCATCTTGATAAATAGCAAACAAACAGGGTACTCCTTCCCCTTGTTCGTAGGTTCTCCGCACCAAATGGCCAGGGCCTTTGGGGGCTACCATGACCACATCTACATCTGGGGGGGGGACAACTTGACCGAAATGAATATTAAAACCATGAGCAAAAGATAATACTTTTCCTGCTGTTAAATTGGGTTCAATTTCATTTTTATAGACAGTTTTTTGCACCTCGTCTGGTAATAAAATCATGATCCAATCGGCTAATTTAGCAGCTTCTGCCACTGGATACACTGTTAAACCAGCATCTTTAGCTTTTGCGGCTGATTTACTACCAGGATACAAACCTACAATGGAATTTATGCCGCTATCTTTAAGATTAAGGGCGTGGGCGTGTCCCTGAGAACCATAACCAATAATGGCGACGGTTTTATTAGCCAACAAATCTAAATTGGCATCGCTATCGTAATACATTTTGGCCATAAAGGGCCTCTCCTTCCATCTTATGCTGCGTAACAGAACATTTCATCATATCAAAGTTTGAGGTATTTTTTTACAGTCTATATTTTTACGAGTGGGGGAACAGGCAACAGCCAACAGACAATAGGCAGTAGATAATAGGGGGAAGTAATAATTTTTGGGTAAAAATTAATTTTATTTTTAATTAAGTTTGATGTCTAATATTAATAATTTTAAATAAATTTAAAACCAATATTTTTATGAAAATTAAAATAAAACAGGGAAGATTTTTCCCTGTTGTAGAATTACTAAACTAGGGAGCGATCGGTGAGGATTTCATAACCAGTTTCTGTTACTAATACAGTATGTTCAAACTGAGCAGAAAGGGAATTATCAACTGTTACCGCCGTCCATCTATCTGCTAAAATTCGACTATGTTTAGAACCGGCATTTAAAATTGGTTCGATCGCCAAAGTCATTCCAGCCCGAAGTTTGACATTAGGCATTTCTCTGGTACGGAAGTTAAATACAGAAGGTTCTTCATGTAAATTCCGTCCGACACCATGACCTGTAAAATCTTCTACCACAGCAAAACCATGAGCTTCTACATGGTCTTGAATAGCACCAGCAATATCTAACAAATAATTTCCTGCTTTAACTTGTTCGATACCTTTATATAAAGATTCTTCTGCTACACGAATTAACTTAGCGGCATCGGGAGTTACTTCGCCAACGGCTATAGTAATACAAGAATCACCATGAAAACCTTGATAATAAGCGCCAGTATCTACTTTTAATACATCTCCAGCTTTAATTACCTTTTTCTTGTTAGGAATGCCATGTACTATTTCGTTGTTAATGCTAGAGCAAATAGAGGCAGGAAACCCGTGATATCCTTTAAAACTAGGAGTAGCACCCATTTCGCGAATACGTTTTTCGGCATGGGCATCTAAATCTGCCGTTGTCATTCCCGGTTCTACTATTTGGGAGATTTCTTTTAAGACAGTGGCTACTATTTTAGCCGATTGCCGCATGATTTCGATTTCCCGTTGTGATTTAATTTCAATACCTCTGCGTTGTTTTTTTGGGGGTTGAGCAGTCACTTGGGGAATCAAATTACTAAGAATGTTCATATTATCGATAGGGGCTATGGGTGAGAATGGAATGGGGTTTTCGGGCAAGCAGTAGTATTGCCAATGGGGTCAAATATAGACATTGCTTTACCATATTCTGGAATAGAATATTTTGCCTGCCTAGCTGAATGATTTAGCTGTCTTAATCTAGGTTAACTTATCTTTACGCTTCTTGATATGGATTTAATTAATCTCTCGATCGGCAATGATAATTTGTCCCGTCATGCCGGCTTCTGTATGTCCGGGTATTGTACAGCGCAGGCTATAATTACCGGATTTAATCGGTAAAAACACCCATTCGGCCTCTGCACCTGGTTTAAGTTCTAATTCGTGAATTGCGCCTTTAATTTCAACGTTGCCTGCGTCTACTTTTTGCGTCCAGATGGCATCGGCAAAATTTTTGGCCGTAAAGTAGTGTTTTGATAGGCTGGAATTTTTGAGAATTAATTTGTAACGATGTCCCGCTAAAAATTCTAGTTTATTTGGAAAAAATTGCAATTCGTTGGCTGAATTACTTAAATTAATAATAATTTCTTCGGCAGGTTGCTTGGTTAAATTGATGGTAGGGGTAGCAATTGCCCCAGGGATAAAAAATAAGTTGAAACCAAAACTTAGCCCTAATACAATTACCAGGCGGAGTATGGTTTGTAGGAATAGCTGAAAAAGAGAAAATAAGTATTTTGTCATGGCGATCGATCTAAAAATCAATCAAGGTGAAAAATCAACGGTAGTAACTACTAGCTACTACCCACTAACTAAGATTAGACTTCTTGCGAAAGTCAGGCAAGAGGCAAGAGGCAAAAGTCAGAAAGATTGATGTTTTCTTAACAAGAAATGATTATTTTTTTAGTTTCGCAAGAAGTCTATTGAATTGAATCTATTTAGCTGCGGATACTGGCGGGCCAGCAGTGACTACTACTATATTACCAGGATGTAGTAATTCTTTTGCAGCTTGTATTACTTGAGCAGGGGTAACTTTTTCGATTTGTTGAGGATAGTCGCGCAGATGTTCGCGATCGAGTCCGTAAACTTCATTCATTAGAATAGTACGGGCTAAAGATTGTATATCTGCGAGATTGACAGTATAGCTACTTTTGAGGGAATTGCGAGCAGCCTTAATTTCTACTTCGGTAACTCCTTGGGAGTGAATTTCTGTTAGTAATTTTAGGGTACTAGCGATCGCTTTTTCTGTATCTTCTGGGGCTGTTTGCATTTGAATGATAAAGGGGCCGGAATACTGACCAGCTTGGAAATAACTATATATTCCGTAGGTTAACCCTAAGCGATCGCGAATTTCTGTTCCCAAGCGACTAGCTAAAGTATCTCCACCTAAAATTTGATTTAATACCAATGCGGAATAATATCGTTTATCTTGACGATTAATGCCTGGGTTACCCAGGTAAGTTACTGATTGAGATTTACCTGGTATTACTTGATATAGCTGTATTATTGCCTTTGGTAAAGATACCGTTGGATAGTTAATATCTGGAGCTTTTCCAGTAGCTTTCCAGTTAGAAAATTTATTTTCTACTAGATTTTTTATTGTGACTGGCTCGAAATCTCCTACTAAAGTTAATACCGTTAAATCTGGGCGATAATTTTGGCGGTAAAAATTGATAATATCCTGACGAGATATTTCTTTTAAGCTAGACTCTGAGGAAAAACTATGAAAAGGATGATTTTTGGGATAAATTGACTGTTGAAAAATGCGCCGTGCCAAACTTGCCGGGTCATCTAATTCTACTTTTAATTCTGTTAAAGCTTTTTGGCGAGTTAATTCTAATTTTTCTGGCGGAAAATTAGCGGTTTTTAAAACATCGCTCAAGGTTTGAATTAAAGTAGGTAAATCTGCTGCTAAACTATTACCTTGTATGATTATTCCTTCGCGGTTAGCATGAAACGACAAACTGGCTCCGCGATCGTCTAAAGTTTTAGTAATAGTTAAAGCATCTTTAGTTGTTGTACCATTCATTAAATTTTGGGCGGTAAGATTTGCCAAGCCAGATTTATTAGCTGGGTCTAATTCTGTACCAGCGCGAATATAACCGCTTAGGGTAACTGTTGGTGTGCTAGTATCTCGGAGTAATAATACTCGCAAACCATTAGTTAAAGTAAATTTTTCGGGAAGTTGTTGATTAGTGTTAGCTTGATTGCCATTATCTAGGGGTGGTAAATATTTATTTACTTCGGCGGCATCATCTAT
>CAWUOF010000368.1:0-4891 GCA_963923765.1 uncultured bacterium
AGATGTAGAGAGGTCTCGTGGGCTCGGAGATGTGTATAAGAGACAGGAACCATGATCTTGAATTTCTAAATAATAATCATCCCCAAAAATTCGTTTATACTCTTTTGCTATTTCCCTTGCTGCTTCTGGCTTACCTTGTAAAATCATCTGGGGAACTTCCCCACCTAAACAAGCGCTAGTAACTATTAAACCTTCTTTATGTTCTGCTAATAATTCTTTATTAATACAAGGACGAGCAAAAATACCTTTACCTTGATATCCTTCTAAATGGGATTTTGTCGTTAATTTTACTAAATTTTTATATCCAGTAGTATTTTTAGCTAAAACTATTTGGTGATATTTTCTCCGTTTACGTTCTTGTTTTTGTAAATCCCCATTAACTACATACATTTCATTACCGATAATAGGTTTAATTCCCTTACCTCGGCAAACTTTAATTAATTCTATAGCCCCATACATGACACCATGATCTGTTAGGGCTATGGCGGGCATTTTTAACTCGACCGCTCTTTCTATTAACTGCGGTAATTGGGAGGCCCCATCAAGTAGGCTATAATCGCTATGAATGTGGAGACCAACAAAAGACATAATTTTATAAGTTAGGGGGTAGTGGGTAATAATTTTTACATATATTTTTGATTTGCCATATTTATTGGCAATACCAGTAAAAATTAATTATATATTTATTTAGGTGCGTTATAAATCCTAATTATATAATGTATAGCTTGGGTCTAAAGCACCCTAAGCATTAATTTTATGGTGACAATAGGGTAATTATATAATTTGGCATGATTACTGAGCAGGTGACAGGCCCTAACCTGAATATTAAAACTAAAAATAATTTTAAATGTAATTTAGAAGTACTGCATTTTAAGGTTAATTAACGCAATATAGAAAATATATACTTTTTTAATTTATAAATTGGGGTGAACATTTCCTCGGCCAATTCTCATCCAGAACCAACCCATTTTGAACGACAACTCAAGCGTTTAGCGCGAGATGTATTGCGGATGGGTGCCTTGGTGGAAAACTCCTTTCGTCTGAGTCACCAATCTTTATTTAATCGCGACCTAGCAGCAGCTAGAGAAATCGGCCCACTAGATCAACAAATCGATCGATTTTATCGGCAAATAGAATTAGACTGTGCTGCACTGATGTCTATGCAAGCCCCTGCCGCCAAAGACTTGCGGCAATTAAGCGCATTTATGCAGCTAGTTAGGGATTTAGAGCGTATAGGTGATTATTCTAAAGACTTAGGGGAAATTGCCATAAAACTTTTTCCCTATCCTGCCCATGCCTGTATGCCCAAAATTCAGGAAATGTCCCTACAGGCTCAAGGAATGTTGGCCATGAGTTTAGCGGCATTAGCTGATTTGGATAGTGATACAGGTAGGCGTATTAAAGAAGAAGATGATGCGGTAGATATTGCCTATAACAGTTTGTATCATACCCTGGCAGACCAAAGAGATGTAAAAGGAGCGATCGAACCTATATTATTATTAGTGTTAGTAATTCGCCATTTAGAGCGCATGGCGGACCATGCCACTAATATCGGTCAACGAGTGTTTTATATTGTTACTGGACAGCGTTTTTAAACCAGTCTCTCCATCACTGATGACCGATAATTAAGTTATAGCCTAATGACTATTTTAGCTAATTACAATTTAGGTAATACCTTCGGCCCCCAATCTCCCGGCGTATTTTTAATTTGATTTCTTAAAGCCGGACAATCACGATTTTTACCGTCAATTTCCCTTGTATTCCGACACTGCTCAAAAAATATTTGTGCTACTAACTCTTTAGGCAACTGCTCAGATTTAGATAAAGCAGCATCAAAACCTTTACTAGCTTCAGATTTATTACCTTTTCTTACTAATAATTGCGCCTTAAGATATTCAATTTCTGGATTATTTGGAGTGTCTTTTAAAGCTTGATTAGCCAAATCTAAAGCTTTATCAAATTGCTTCATTTCCCGATATCCTAAAGCCATGCCTCGATTAGCTAAATAACGCGGTCCGGCATATTTTTGAAGCTGGCTTATACCCTGGTCAGGATTAGAAAAAGGTAGATAAAGACCTAACATTAAATCCATATAACCTTTCAATAGATTTAATTCTGGATCTTCAGCAGAAATAGCAGATGCATTATCAAAATATTGAAATACTTGTTGTAATTTTGTCATAGCTTGGGGTGTACCTTTAACTGTGCCATCCCGTGACATAATATAGCCAGCTTCTAAAGCATATCCAACCGCAGTATAAATATTTCCCCGTAGACGATCGCTGGCTGTTAATTTTTGGGCAGTTGCTAGGGTTTTACTCGCGTAGGAATTGAGATTATTATTATCTTGTTTTAGGTAAGCTAAAGATGCTAGTAAAGCTAATGCTAATGGCTCGTTAGGCTCTTGGGCCTCTGCTTCCTTTAGTAAATTTTCTGCCGATCGATAGTTGCCGTCTTGAAAGATGGCACGAAAAGCAGCCCCGGTTTTTTCTCCGATCGGTTTGGGGTTACTACTACGAAAGGGATCTAAAGCTAAACTAGGATTAGCCCAAAGATTTATGGCCATAAAAGCCAATGTGGTGCTAATCTGTCCCCAGCGCCAGATTTTTTGGGGCTGGGTTTTAGGTTTGGTAAGGTAAAAAGAATTTGTCATAATTACTAAAGGAGTCAGGATGAAGAAGGCAAAAATCAGTAGTTACTTTTTATATTTTGTGCTAACTTATTGCCCTCTGATGGGTTAATTTCGTCTGATGATTTTGACGAAATAGTAAATTTCCCGTTCCTGCTAGATTTAAAGGTGAATAACTTTTTAGTAGTACCACCATTTCCACCCAGATTAGTTGTTATTAAACTAAATGCTCTATCTTAAAAACCTGGCTTATCATCCCCCGGCTGCAAATACCGCTATTTTGAAAAATGTTAATTTAGAACTTGCACCTCAACAGATGGGCTTGGTAGTTGGGCCAAGCGGTTCTGGTAAAAGTACATTACTAGAAATTTTGGCAGGTTTGGCAGAAAAAACCACTGGTGATGTTTTTTGGCGAGAACAAGAATTAACTCCTGAACATCTGCAACAATTAGGGGGGTTAGTATTTCAATTCCCAGAAAGGCATTTTTGCGGCAGAACTATTTTAGAAGAGTTACGTTTAGGCCATCCAGAATTAGGCGCAGCCCAGGTAAAAGAAGCCCTTCAGGAAGTGGGCTTAGATCATTTGCCGTTACATACATCACCCCAATCTTTAAGCGGGGGTCAACAACGGCGTTTAGCTTTGGCAGTGCAGTTAATTCGTCAGCCCCATTTATTGTTGTTGGATGAACCTACGGCGGGTTTAGATTGGTCGATGCGGCTACAATTGGTAAATTTATTATCTAAGTTAAAAAATCATTGGAGTTTGTTGGTAGTTACCCATGATGCGGGGGATTTGTTGGGTATAGCCGATCGCTGTTGGACTCTTAATCATGGGGTGTTGCGATCGGTTGAACCGGATAAATTAGCTATTAACTATCAGCTTTCTACTGTTAGTTAATTTTGGTTCTCACCTGTAGATAAATTATCAAATAATACAGTAATTTTGGGTGGCGTAATTTGTCTTTTTTTCCTGAAATTACTGTATTAATATTTTCTAATTTTATAATTTCGCCAATAAAAATATCGAATATTTTGCTTATAAAAATATAACAATAGAAAAATAAATTACTATTAAGTATAATAAAGGAGTAGTTGACGATTTTTCTCCTTTATGGTTTAATACAGTAGAATAACTAGAAAATAATACTATGGTATTACAATTTTCTGATTATTCTAGGGACAGGTTAAGCTATTTAATGCTCACTTATCAATAATAAACACCTGTACCTAAAATTCATCTTCATAGTCAATTGGTATAATCATCAAAATGAACAAAAGTATAGGGTTTGTAACAAATTTGGAAGCCCATTTCCCTTCGGATTGGTGGACAAATTATTTCAATGAATTCTATCTGCAAACAGATGGTGATGTTGTTGAAAATCCAGATAATACAGTACGGGAAGTCAATTTATTAATTGAAGTTGCCCATCTTAAACCAGAACATAAAATTGTCGATCTATGTTGTGGACAAGGACGGCATTGTATTGAATTGGCTCGCCGAGGATTCCAAAATATTAATGGAATTGATTACTCAGAATATCTAATTAATCTAGCTCGTCAACGAGCAAAAGATGAAAAATTATCGATTAATTTTGAGCAACAAGACATCCGGCTAGGTATGCCTAAAAATCCCGTAGATTGCATAACTATGTTAGGCAATTCCTTCGGTTATTTCGATAATGAAAAAGATGATTTTGAGGTTATCAAAACCAGTGCAGAAGCTTTGCATCCTGAAGGAAAACTTGTCATGCATTTTCTGGATGCTTATTGGGTAAAAAAACATTTTCATCCCCAAACCTGGGAATGGATAAATCAAGATACTCTCGTATGTCGAGAAAGAGCCTTGAATGCAGATAAAAACCGTTTACTTTCTCGAGTAATGATTTTCCATCTGGAAAAAGGATTAATTAATGAGCGGTTTATTGCTTATCGTCTTTATACTAAAGAACACATCCAGGAAATGTTAGAAAAAGTAGGGTTTACATCAATACATTATTACAATCCTGCCGCTCTTGTTTCCGATCGTCATCAAGATTTAGGGATGATGAGTCATTTAATGTTGCTAACTGCTAGTAAGTAGTAAATTGCCTGTTGACAATAATTTAGAATGTAGAATGTAGAATGTAGAATTTAGTATGGGGATTTATTGAGAAAATATTAATAACCTTTTCTGGGGCGGGTTACTCGATAAATTCTGATACTAGACGATAAGATAAATAAATCCGCCCCTTTTTTATCGATAATAATTACCAACTAGAATTT
>CAWUOF010000369.1:0-4865 GCA_963923765.1 uncultured bacterium
TTAAAGGGAAACATAGCTGATTTGGTTATTTTACTTTCATTTCTTTTATTATACTTCGATCGCCTCTAACCTTTTGCCCTAGTTACCTTTAATTTTAGAGTAAAAAATTTTTTTAAGATTAACTAGGAAACTTATAATTAAACCTAGCTTATTTATTTTACTGCTGGCATGATCAAAAAAATTTTGTCACAAATTAAACCATATCTGCGGTGGGTGATTTTTGGTTTAACACTATTTTTTTTAGTTAAAGCCCTAAAGGAAAACGCCACCGAAGTATTAAAAATTCGTATAGATAATCAAGGCTGGTTAATTCTTGTTGGTGCTTTAGTTGTCACTTTAATGGCGCATATTTGGGCAGGATGGGTGTGGGGTTGGATATTAAAGGCATTTAATCAGCCTATTAATTTAGTTTGGGCAATACAAATTTATTTAAAAACAAATATTGCTAAATATTTACCGGGTAATTTTTGGCATTTTTATGGCAGAATTTGGGCGGTTTCGGAAAGAGGTGCTACCCCTGGAGTAGCTACTTTAAGTGTATTATTGGAACCAATTTTAACTGCTGCTGATGCTTTGTTGATTTGTTTAATTAGTAGTCAGTTAATAGGGGGTAATTTTTTCCCGATTTTGGAAGTTTTACCTTTAGAAATCCGCTTAATTATATGTGGGCTTAGTTTGGTGATGCTTTTGATTTTGATTCAGCCGCGATTTTTAAATATACTTATTAAATATGCTGGTGGTTTAAAGGGAAAATCTAAAAGCGATCGCCTGACTGAAAATAATTATCCTGCTGACATATCTAATAATATTAGTTATAAAGTCGATCGCTATTTGTTAATGCCTTTGTTGGGAGAATTTGGATTTTTAGCTTTGCGAGGGGCAGGTTTTTTATTAACTTTGGTAGCAATAAAATCGGTAAATTTATCAGAAATACCTTTAGTTTTTAGTGCTTTTTGTTTTGCCTGGTTATTAGGGTTAATAGTTCCCGGTGCGCCTGGGGGAATAGGTGTTTTTGAAGCCACAGCGATCGCCCTTCTCGATGGCCATTTTCCCCCCGCTATTTTACTCGCTTCTGTTGCTTTTTACCGTTCGATCGGCATTCTTGCTGAAGCTATTGCAGCTTTAGGCGCAGTTATAATTTTTGGGAAAACTTCCCCCAGTCATAACAGCAAATAATCTAATATTTTACTGTAATTTTTACTGTAATATAGTATTACCATTATCTGCTATATCTGAAATAACTTCATCGATTTGTAATTCGGTTTCTTCTTCTGTATTTTCTTCATCAAAAGCTGCTAATTCTGATTCTAATTTTGTTTGAGCAAATATCCGATAACTATCATAATTGATATCGGCTGGATTTTGGCCATTTTCATTTTTGATCTTTATCAAATTAAATTGAACATTTTCTCCATGAATAGCAAAGGTTATATTAAAAATTTCAAAGAAATTAATCACCCACTGACAATCATCTTGGGGATAATCTTGATAATATTGAACCAATTTAGCAATACAAGCTTCTAAATGAGAACGAGAATTTTTTGAAATCAACACAATTTTTAACAGCACAATCACTAAGTTTAAGGGGTTGCCTTTGTTTAACAACAAAAGAAATAATAAAGTAGGTTTACCTCGTTCTTCTGTTGTTAAATATTCTATTACTCTATTGCAAGTTCTCAGTAACAGAGCTTTATTTAAAGTTTCTTCGTGATAATCTGCGTATAGAGATTCTAATTTTGTGGCTAAATTTTTTTCCAATGTTTGTACAAAATCAGGCTTTTCTACGGAAAAAATTAAATATTTTTGTAAACTTTTTTTGAAATCTACATACAAAATACCTTCAGTTTGAGATAAAAAAATATTAGCTAAATTTTCATAACTAAAAATCCCTTTTTTAATTACTATTTTTTTAATTAAACGTAATATTCCATCACTGATTGCTGTAGGATTTTTAATTTTTCCATTTTGATTAGCAAATTGAGACTCGGAAAAAGTTGTGTACATAGCTAAATCAAATTTAAACTGATCTTTTAACTTTTTCGCTAGTCTCCTAGCTGCTTCTCGTTGCTCAAAGGAATTACGAAAATCTAAATATTGCGTAGTAAGTAAATAGGAATTATAACGGTTACTCCAATCACTTTTTTGGGTTTCTGTTTCTTGTTCTTCTGAGCGATAAGCAAATAGTTTAAGCTCTTGAAAATCTTTACTCTTAATAAAATTATTCAACCAAAATCTTAATCTTCCCAAAGTTGGAGAAAATGTCGGTAAATCAATATCTACAATTTTAAATAATTGCACTAATTTTTGGATGCTTGCCTGTTGTCTGTTTACTTCCCATGTGTTAACTAAAATATAACAAGACCGTTTTAAAGTGTTTCTAAATTCCTCTTCATTATTAATAAAAATAATATTATAAATGGCAGCTAAAACTTCGTTGTTTTTTGTATCTATAGCTTCAATAAATAAACGTTTAAATTCTGCCAAAACTTCTGATGGCGACCATTCTTTCACTATTCTCATTAAATAATTGTAAATTAGTTCTTGCTCTTGATAAATAGTTACTTTGGGCTGACTAAATTGGGTAATTGTATCAAATTGATGTTCTGTTGGTAGGCTATCGTTAAGCATGGCAGTTAGTTTATACCTGGTTATAAATGAATGCATTAAATTTGTCATAATATTGAAGTCGGGTAAATGCATTTAAAATATATGCTTTGCCCGCACAACTCTATATTTCTATTATGACTTATTATTCCCTAATTTTAAGTGATGATAAGCTTGCGGGTTAGATGACAATATTACTGATAGTTGGTGATATTCATCACTTGATATGGTTATACTGATTTTTGCGGGTAATAACTTATCCCGCTTGTAAAGATTACCCCAATATTTTATGGCTGCAAACCCAAGATGAACGAAAATTTAATAATAGTGGACCTGCGATCGCCTGATATGAACCAACTTAATTTTAATATTATAATAGGGATGCTTGCGGATACCAGAATATATATTCCAGTGTATCTAAGCCAAAAAAGCGATCGCCCCTAGATTTCTTTATTTAAGATATAGCGCGTCTATAAATTATACAAAAGCATTATATTTTTTCCTGTGCAGATATCTTAAATAAATTTACCTCAAAAACTCCCATAATCTTTGAGTAAGATCAAAAATTTTGGCTCTACTGACCTGAATATGTTAAATTATTAATTGCATACTAAGTTCTGTATCACCAAAAATTTCTCTATATTATAATTATACTAAATTGCATCCTAATATTAGCAATGATAATCAAAAGCAGAAAACCCATAATAGCAGAGATTAAGAAAAAATATCCTTTCATTTAACTCTATTAGGTTGCCTGATTAAATATTTAGGCCAAATTGAGATATTAAAGCAGTAAATTTATAATTTGTATCAATGTTTATTTATAAATGATTTTCTGGGGGGGTAACAAGAAGGCTAAAATCTTTACAGGATAAGGGATGAAGCGAATAAGAAAAAAAAAAATAGGTCTGCTATAATTAGCAAAAACCTACCTTAAAAAAAATGTTGATTGAATTATATCACAATCATCTGAAAAAGCAACTAACTACATCCCAATTATTTATATTAGAATTTTTAATTGACATACTTCAAATCAAAAAAGATGTAAGGTTAGAAAGACTGGCGAGAATTTTTCCATTACCAATTACTTGGGAGGGCCGCCGACGTAAATTACAAAGATTCTTGGAGATTCCCCAATTAATAATTGCTCAGATTTTGTGGCCATTAATTATCAATTGGTTAACAGATAACAAAAAACTGCAAAAATTATATATCACCATTGATAGAACTCAATGGCGAGACCTAAATTTATTAATGATAAGTTTAGTATGGAAAAAAAGAGGAATACCTTTAAATTGGAAATTTTTGCCGACGTTAGGAAATAGTACTTTGGCCGAACAAAGTGAAGTATTAGGCCCAGTGTTTTCGCTTTTAAAAGATTATCAAATCGTGGTACTAGGAGACCGAGAATTTTGTTCATTAGATTTAGCAAACTGGCTCAGAGAAAGGAAAGTAGGATTTAGTTTAAGACTAAAAAAGAATGTATGCATTGAGATAGAAAAAGATAATTGGCAACGTTTAGACCAATTAGGAGTAAAACCAGGAGTATCGGCTTTTTATGCAGGTAAAAGAATTAGAAAAAGTCAGCCGGCTAATGGGTTTGAAGTGGCGGCTAAATGGCGGAGAAAATATCGATCAAAAAAATCAGAATCTCCTTGGTTTATTTTGACAAATTTAGGAAGTTTAACCGAGGCAATTCAAGCATATAAACATCGGATGGGAATTGAAGAGATGTTTAGAGATTTTAAAAAAGGTGGTTATAATCTTGAACAAACAGGCTTAAGAGGAGAACGATTAAATGGAATAGTTTTAGTAATGAGTTTGGCTTATTTTCAAGGAATTATTGATGGAGAAAAAATCGAGAAAAAAACTATCCACAAATATGTATCTCGTCCCAAAGAAACAGGGAAAAAATCTAAACGACGTAGCACTTTTGGAGTCGGATTAGATAGTAAAGAATGGGCCGAAAATGTAGAAAAATATCAAGAAAAAGTACAAGAATTAATCAATTTATCACCCCATAAACGCCGATTTTATCGTCAAGGTTTTAGAGCTTTAACCCTTATCCAGTCTAGTTTTTAGCTTGCTTGTTACCCCCCCAGGGACTAAAATATTTTCTGTAAATATCCACTACTCAGGCGATCGCCTCTAAAAATGTGGACTAAAATATTTTCTGTAAATGTCCACTACTCAGGCGATCGCCTCTTTAATTGCTGAAATTTTCCAAACATTACCCTAATATCAGCAGACAAGCTATAAGC
>CAWUOF010000370.1:0-4856 GCA_963923765.1 uncultured bacterium
CTTATTAGTGTAATACCAAGATTCAGGCGATCGACTATTTCAAATATTTTTTCTGATAAAGTTTCTGGGCTGGTGTTTTGCCACAGTAAACGCCCTATTTTTAGATGAATTTCTGTTTTTTGTGCCTCATCAATTAAAGAATATGCAGCTTGTTGGATGCGATCGTGGGTAAATTTATAATTGTAAATTAACAATTCCGTATCTAATTCTGATGTTGGGAAAATTAATCCCACTGTCATTGCTTCTTTAAGCTGAGGAAAAATTTCTGCTGGTATTTTGTCACAAATAATAGACAGAAGATTTAAGTTAAAATCAGAACCCACACAAGCTGCTAAACGTAAAATATTTTGAGTTGATTCTGGTAATTTTTTCAATTTAGCAATAGTTAAATCTACCACATTATCGGTGATTGCTTGTGCTTTTATTTGTTCTATATCCCATATCCATGTTAATCTTTCAAAATCAAAATTAATTAACTTTTCTGTATATAAATTTTTCAAAAATTCATTTACAAAAAAAGGATTACCATCGGTTTTATGTTTTACCAATTCAGCTAAGGCTTTAACTTGCGTAATATGAGTAGTTTGCAAAGTATCAGCTATAATTTCGCTAATATGTTCTAATTTTAAAGGTGCTAAATTAATTTGATTAATTATTGCTCTTTGGTGGCGTAATTCTTGTAGCGTTATCATTAAAGGATGAGCATTTTCCACTTCATTATTTCGATAGGAAACTATCAAAAATAAATATTGAGTATCTGTATCAGTTACCATCAATTTTATTAATTTTAATGTAGCTGCATCTACCCATTGTAAATCGTCAAGGAATATCACTAAAGGATGTTCTTTTTTACAAAATACTTTAATAAAATTTGCAAAAACTAAGTTAAAGCGATTTTGGGCTTCATTTGCGCCTAATTCTGGTAATTTTGGCTGCTTATCAATAATTAATTCCACTTCTGGAATTACATCTATAATTACTTGTCCATTAGGACCGACAGCCGTTAATATTTTTTCCCGCCATTGATTAAGTTGTGTTTTTGTTTCGGTTAAAAGTTGCCGAATTAATTCATTAAAAGCTTGAATAATGGCGCTGTAGGGAATATTACGCTGAAATTGATTAAATTTACCAGAAATAAAATATCCTCTATGGGCGGTGATGGGTTTATATATTTCTTGTACTAAGGATGATTTGCCTATCCCAGAATATCCTGTTACTAACATCATTTCAATGGACGATCGATTATTAGCTATTCTGGTAAATGCATCTAATAATATTTCTACTTCTTGATTTCTACCATACAGTTTTTCGGGAATTTGAAATTTATCGGAAATATCATTTTCGCCTAAAATAAATTCTTCAATACAATTATTTGTCTCTAATTGCATTAAACAGTTGATTAAATCTGTTTGAATCCCCCAGGCACTTTGGTAACGATCCTCAGCATTTTTGGCTAACATTTTCATTATTATATCTGCCAAAATTTTAGGTATTTCTGGATTAATTTTTACAGGATTTAATGGCTGTTTGGCAATATGACAATGTACTAATTCTAAGGTGTCTTCAGTTATAAAAGGTAATTGATTGGTTAACAATTCATAAAAGGTAACACCCAAAGAATAAAAATCGGTACGGTAATCTATAGCCCGGTTCATTCTGCCAGTTTGTTCTGGGGAAATATAGGCTAAAGTTCCTTCTAAAATATGGGGATTTTTTATAGCGGGATTAACGCGGCTGAAGGTTGTAGAAATACCAAAATCAATTAGTTTAATTTCTTCACTGTTAGGATTATAAACAATATTACTAGGATTAATATCTTTATGAATAATATTGGAAAAGTGAATTTCTCCAATAATTTCTACTATTTTAATCGCAATATTCAAAAATTTTTGTAAAGATATTTTGCCTGTTTCTGTTTGACGTTGCTTTTCCATAAAGATTTTTAAGGATTCGCCCCCAAAATCTTCTAAGATGATAACTAAAGTATTTTGATATTTTTCTAAACTATAAGCTTTGATAATATTTTCTAAGTTAAGATTATGAGTAATTTCATATTCTAGTTTGTAGTGGGTAATTTCTGAGGGAGTAGGATAATCTTCTTTAAGTACTTTCAAGATAACGGGCAGTTTATCTGTTTTACGCAAGCCTCGATAAACAACAGATTTGTTGCTTTCATAGATCTGATTTTTAATTTGGTAATTAGGAATAGACAACATATTTATAATTCTCCGTTTTGACATTTGGTTTGTTTTTAGGGTTATACTGAAAACTAATGCTGAGACTAAAATGGTAATTTATAAATTGTAAAATATATATCTCAACATGAGGGAACAGGGAAAAATTTTTACGATTGCTATAGACAAAATGATTTTATGTTGGATTGTGAAATGTATTCAAATTATAATATAGTTTTGCCTAAATATATAAATTAATCATAATCTAGGTAAAATTAACCGAATTTTTACGGATATCTCTAGTTAAAAAATGATAAATTTTAGTGAAAACCTCGTTGTTTTCTCGGTGTTTTGTGTAGTTTTTTTACGTAAGCCCTACAAGGGATAACAGGCATAAGACTATAAATGGGCTTTATGCCTAGATCTAATAGTTAAGAGTTAATTTTGAATCGTTAATAGTAACCTATGTTCTCGATCGCTTTAATTTTTGGTGTAATTGCTGTGCCTAAATTTTAGCTAGAAAAATCAATCCCATAAATTTATAAATCGACAAGATTACTAAAATGCTATCACATTATGAAATAGTTTAATAACAAATTTTTAAATTTTCTGTTAATTATTGGTTTATTTTTTTATTTTTGCAGAAGTTTTATATAAATTCTGAATAATTAGATCGGGCCTAGTTATAGTAGGGCTAATCTTGGCGATCGCTTGACATGGAAAACTTGCTGTTATTATGACTAGGTAAAATTATCGCTTGACCTAAAACCTTACTGTTATTATGAGTAATATTTTTCTATAATTTGTATAGATTAGTAAATTTTTCCTTAAAAAAAATAATTAATCTATAAGATTTGTAAGTTTTTATAGAATTATTCCCATAATTTGATTAGAATATACAAAATAAGGCTTTATCCTCTTTTTCGTCCCATTAATAGAGGTTTTATTATGTCAGAAGCTAGTTGTACTATTCCAGTTCCCAAAACATCGCAAGAATTGGAACAAGCAGTATTACGTTACCGTTCGATCGAACCTAATGATCCGGCATTGTTGGCAATGTGGGAAGCTATTCGGGATGCATCTTTAAATCAAGCAGTCGCCGAAGTTGAAAATGATAAAGTTCCGGGTGAAGAAAGTTATTAATTTTCTTTGCTAAAAGTTACAACATAATTATTAATGTAAACTCAATTAGTGAACTCCCTCATAATTTCTGAGGGAGTTTTAAATTTTGGCCATAAATTAAAATTTTAATCATATAATATTTGTTTAAATTGATGATAAATATTAATTTTAATATATTGTCTATTTCCTATTAAGAAATCATCTTAATTTTATGTTCATAACTGCATTTATCTATACCTAAAGATTTTAAAATTTAGGCAACAAATAATCAAAATAAACTTGATTTTGTAACATTATTTACATATTTATATAAACTTTTATTTTAGTACCTTTTTTAAGTAGATAATTGATTTTATATGACTACTTATATTGATTTAGTCGGCCATTTTTACCGAAATTTAATTATTTATATTATTCTATAGATGTAAGAATTTTTCAGCAGTAAAATTATGAATTTACCTGTATCCAGCCGACTGCAATTTACTCCTGATATGAATATTTGCCGCGTTTTAAATGGAATGTGGCAGGTGTCAGGTGCTCATGGACGTATTGACCCACAAAAGGCGATCGCCAGTATGTTTAATTATGTCGATGCGGGTTTTACTACTTGGGACTTGGCAGATCATTATGGCCCAGCCGAGGATTTTATCGGTGAATTTCGTCGTCAACTTATCGCTACTCGCGGCAAAGATGCTGTTAATAACATTCAAGCTTTTACTAAATGGGTACCTCGACCAGGTAAAATGACGAAACAGTTAGTAACAGAAAATATTAATATCTCCCTAAGAAGAATGGGAGTAGACTGTTTAGACTTGATGCAATTTCACTGGTGGGAATACCGAGATAAAAATTATCTTGATGCCCTTAAATATATGGCGGAATTGCAACAAGAAGGGAAAATCAAACACCTGGCTTTGACTAATTTTGATACTAAAACTTTACAAATAATCCTGGATAATGGGATTAAAATAGTTTCTAATCAGGTGCAATTTTCCCTAGTCGATCGACGACCAGAAATTGAAATGATTAAGCTTTGCCAAGAAAACAATATCAAGTTATTTACCTACGGTACTGTTTGTGGTGGTTTATTATCAGAAAAATATATCGGACAACCAGAACCCTATCGACAAATGTTACCTACTGCTTCTTTGGGTAAATACAAAAATATGATAGATGCCTGGGGAGGCTGGCAATTATTTCAAGAGTTGCTAAATACTCTTAAATCTATTGCTGATAAACATCAAGTTAGTATTGCTAATGTAGGCATACGCTACATTTTAGATAAACCGACAGTCGCAGGGGTGATTGTTGGGACAAGATTGGGATTATCTGAGCATTTGCAAGATAATGCTAAGGTGTTTAATTTCAGTTTAGATGCAGATGATATTAACAAACTCGATGCTGTAACTAGCCAGTCCAGAAATTTATTTCAAATTATCGGTGACTGCGGTGATGAATATCGACGACGTTAATGGTTTTGTGGATAAAATGAATTTAAATCATTTCTAAACACAAGATAAAAAATTGTTGTTGCGCTTTAGCGCAAAAATAGACTACGCA
>CAWUOF010000371.1:0-4855 GCA_963923765.1 uncultured bacterium
TACCGATTTTTTCTATTAACCACTCTTTTTCTATATTAGATAACCGAGAGCCAAAACGATGCATTTTTACCCCTGCCACAAAAGTACAATCAAATATAGGGCGATCGTTTTCGGAATACTGGCTATTTAATTCTAGGCGATCGATATTTTCTACTGGTATTTTCACCTGCCATTTAAAACCTAAAAATTTCCACTGGATACGCACTAAATTGGTATCAATTTCTAAATGAGTAAAAGTAGCAATATTATATATAACACTTCCTATCATAACCATACCAGCTATCCAAAAAGGAATAGAAAAAATAGGGAATATCCAAGGCGCACCGGTAGTAATAGCTGTAAATGTCCAGAAATATATAAAACCAATCCAGATAGTAGCAAAAATTATCATCCCTAAATTATTAATTAGGGAATCAGAAGGGATATCTATTAATAACTTATTCCCAGTATTTTTTAAAGTAACATTACTACCAACTGGTTGTTTTTGAGGTTTTTTGATTAAAGATTCGATCGCCTCTATTTTTCCCTGTAATATATCATTAGCTTGTTGAGCAGAAGTAAATCTATCTTCTTCCATCGGTTCCAACATAACTTCTAGCCATTCGGCAAACTCACTAGAAATTTGTACCTGGGAACGAAAATTAATTTTCATACGATTTTGTGGTAAATCAGCAGGCGATCGATGAGTTAATAAAAACAATAAAGTTGCCCCTAAACCATATAAATCAGTAGATGGAATAGCCCTACCGCGAAACTGCTCAGGTGCCATATAACCAAAAGTGCCGATCGATGTACTTCCACCCATTAAAGTTTGGCGATAACTATTAGTTACTGCCCCAAAATCCACCAAAAACACCTGCCAATCTTCCCCACAAATAATATTTGCTGGTTTAATATCTCGATGAATCACAGGTGGTATTAATTGCTGCAAATAACAGAGAATTTCTAAAATTTGAATCGCAATTTTTCTCACCTCATTTTCACTTAGCTGACAACCACTTTCTATCAACTCAGCCAGAGATTTACCTACTGCTAACTCTTGCACTAGATAAAAATAGCGATTATCCGGTATATCTACCTGAAAATAATCTAAATATTTAGGGATTTTAGGATGATTTAACAAAGCTAAAATTTTAGCTTCTCTTTCAAATAAATCTAAAACTTTCCAATCACTTATCTGGCGTAAAGATAACTCTTTTATTGCTACTATTTGATTAGTTTGCAAATCTTTAGCTTCATAAGTTATCGCATAACCACCTTGCCCTAAAATTTTAATAATTTTGTATCGGTTAGCAATAATTTTTTCTGGTAGTAAGTTCATAAATACACACCATATAGAAAATTTAGGTTAAATTCACCCCAATATTATATCAGTTAATATTAATCATCTTTAGTGAAAAAAATAATTATTGGGCAGTTTAACCCAGTCGTATTAAAATTAACTTGTAAGGTGCGTCAGACTGCATATTTAATGTATATAATCAGGGGTTAAAATTCTGACGCACCATATTAAATATATAATTAGGGTTTGCTCAGTTAAGTATCACTCAGCATCAGGTTTTTGCCAGTCTTTTATCACCTTGTTGATACCAGGTAAAGATGCCTGATTTTTAGAGCGTTTATAAAGATAAATAGAACCAGCAATAATGATTAAAAATGGACTAAAAACAAATAACCAAATACTAAACTCTAGCAAACTTAGAGATAATTCTGTAATACTAGAAGTAGCTTTACCCCAGGTTTCTTGAATACGTAACCAGACGGGCTGATTAGGAATTGGCGAAGCCGGAATAGCAGTTTCTAAAGTGAGATTAATAGTAGAATAAGCTACTTGATTTTTCAAGCTTTTTTGTTGAGCATCTAAGCGTTCTATTTGTTCACGAATGCGGGATAATTCTTGAGATACTTTAAGAATATCAGCAACAGAACCCGATCGCTCCATCATTTTTAAAGTAATATCTTCAGCTTTTCGTAAATTTCGCAACCGCGCATCATTATCTACTAATTGATCTGTAACATCTTCTGCTACTAAAGAACGATTTTGTACTGTTCCTAATTTCACTAATGCGTTTAAAGTATTATCTAACTTATCTTGAGGTACACGAATTTGTAAAGAAGCTCGATAACGGTTAGCATTATCGCGATATTTACTATCTTGATAGCCTAATAAATCTCCTTGCTGTTGTTGTACAATATTTGTAACTGATTTCATGGTTTCATCAATAGATGTCACCACTAAAGATAACTCAGCTTTTTTAATAAGTTGGGGCAGCGATCGAGCTACTTCTGGAAAATTAGAAATATTATCTTTTTTAGCTTGTGCTTGTGCCGGTGCAGCCATTGGTTTTGCAGCATCACCCGGTTTTACAGCACTAACACTCATAGACGATCGCTCTGCCATTTTAACAGCAGAAGAAGAACACCCAGGCAAAACTCCAGTAGATAAAACCGCCATTAACAACAATAAGCCGACACGCCCGATCGAGTTTAAACCTGAAGTTGTAGTTTTAATCTGTTTATTTGTACATTCCATATTAATAAAAACCCTATTTTCCAAAAACCTTAGCTCTTTTATGCTATATACGTAAGTTAACTTTACTTGGATGAAAAAATCTGACTTGTTCCAAAAATTGCAACAGATTGCCAATTTACCTATAAAATTAATATGACAATAGCCCAGCAAAAATTAATTTAAATTTAATACTTTTATCAATAAAAAAATGCTAAACGATTTAGATAAAACTCTCACCTTACAACCTTCTGTAGACATCAGGGCAGAAGCCTTACAAAAAATTTACAACAGCCTTAGAAGCGGTCAACAGCAAATGGCTGATTGGCGTGGCGGACCATTAGCAGTATCAGCCGTACCAGGGGCAGGTAAATCTACTGGAATGGCGGCAGCATCAGCTATAACGATCGCCCGTCATAAATTACATTCCCGCAATCAATTAATTGTTGTCACCTTTACCCGTTCTGCTGCTGCCAATATTAAACTAAAAATTCGTCAATATCTCCAAGATCTATCTTTACCACAAACAGGCTTTTATGTCTATACTTTACACGCATTGGCGTTAAATATTGCCAGTCGTTATTCAGATTTATCTGGGTTAAATTTAAATAATTCTACCCTAATTGACCCTAATAAGAATCATCGGTTAATTCGTACCTGTGTAGAAAATTGGATTAATACCCATCCCCACCATTATAAAATTCTTTTAGAAGGAAATGAATTTGATGGTGAAGATACGGAAAGACTACGAAGACAATCAGTATTAAGAACCGAAGTTTTACCTGGTTTAGCTTTAACAGTAATTAAAGAAGCAAAATCATCTGGATTTTTACCAGAGGATTTATGGGAATTAAATAATATAATTAAAGATGATTATGAGATTTTAGGAATAGCGGCGGGTTTATACGAAAATTATCAAAATCTACTGCGATCGCAAAATTTTATCGACTATGACGATATGATTTTAGGCGCATTAAAAGTATTAGAAAATCCTCGCGCCAGGGCGATATGGCAAAATCAAATATTTGCCGTTTTTGAAGACGAAGCCCAAGACTCTAACCCTCTACAAAGTAAACTATTAGAAATTTTAGCTACAAATCCTAATAATCCTAATTTAATAAATTTAATTCGCATTGGAGATCCAAATCAAGCTATTAATTCCACCTTTACTACTGCCGATCCAATTTATTTTCGGGAATTTTGCCAAGAATGCGAAGACCAAGGACTTCTAGCTACAATGGATCAATCTGGACGCAGTACACAAATTATCATTGATGCGGCTAATTTTGTGCTAGAATGGGTAAATAATAATGAACAGGAAAAAGCTATTAAAAAATATAATGAGCAAAATTTTGCTGAGGTTTCTCAACTATCAAATTTATCGCTACCTTTTCGCCCACAAAAAATATATTCAGTGCCTAGTAATGACCCCCAAATCAATGCTAACCCTGCACCAGAAGGCAGAGGATTAGAAATATATACTCCTAAAGATATTTATCACACCATAGAGTTAATTGGCAAAAGAGCGATCGAACTTTTTGCTAAAAATCCAGAAGGTAAAGCCGCAATTTTAGTCAGGGAAAATAAACAAGGAACATTTATTGCTGAAGTTTTAAGAAATGCTAGTAAATATCATATTAATATAGATTTATCTAAACATAATATTAAAATATACGATGTCGGACAAGAAGAAAAACAGTCTCATATTCCTAGAGAAATTTTAGATGTCTTGCAATTTATCGATCGCCCCCATTCTCCCGATAACTTAAAATCGGCTTTAAAAGTATTAGCAAATCGTCGTTTAATTGAATCACAAGATCTTAATATTATTGCTAGTATTCCCGAAGAATTTTTATATCCTAGTCCCCTGGATACGCAACGATATAAACCTTATGTAAATAAAGCCCGCCGTTATTGTTGCAGTTTCCTAGATGCTCGTTTACAATTACCTCTTTATCAGTTAATAGCTTTTTTGGCTCTGGTTTTACAGTACGATCGCAACGAATTAGCCACCGCAGATAAATTATCAGAAAAAATCTGGCAGCAAACTGCTGGTAATAATTCCATGAGTGCTATTTTAAGCGTACTCAGTGAAATAGTTAATTCCGAAAAATTTACTGGTGTAGAAACAGAAGACAACGCCGAAAAATATACTCGTTGCCAACAGCTTACTATTATTACTATGCACAAGGCTAAAGGCTTAGATTGGGATTATGTTTTTTTGCCTTTTTTACATAACCAATTAATTCCTGGTAGTTTGTATATACCTGAATCAAATAAATTTTTAGGAAAATTTAGCCTAGCAGAAATAGCTCGCGCTCTAATTCGCGCCAGTCTCCATAAAAA
>CAWUOF010000372.1:0-4846 GCA_963923765.1 uncultured bacterium
AACATTATGCTAATCATGGTGTTGAGTTAAAACGCGGTGTAGACTTTTAAAAACCACAACAATTACTTACTAAAAAATCCCAATTCCCAAATATCACCATGTCTAAATATCTAAAAATTACTGCTTTTTTCCTGTCCTTTTTTGCCACAATTATCTTTTCTAGTCATGTTAATGCAGGCATTAACGGTAAACTTACAGTAGAAATAGATGGCTTGAGAAATGATAAAGGGCAAATCTGTATTAGCCTATTTAATAGTAGCGTAGGATTTCCCAGCGAGGGCAATAAATCAGTAGAAAAAAAATGTGTAACAATTAAAGAAAGACCTTTATTTATTACCTACGAAAATTTGAAATTTGGTAGCTATGCTATTACTATGTATCACGATGAAAATATGAATGGAGAAATCGATCGAGATGTGTTAGGAATTCCCTCGGAAGGATTTGGATTTTCTAATAATCCTGTAATTCGCGATCGTGCCCCTAAATTCGGCGAAGCAATGTTTCTAGTGGCGGGAGAAAATACTAATAGCAAAATAGAAGTAAAATATTCTATCTTTTGATAAATCATAAATTCGCCACCCAGCCAAAATCATGCTAAGGTAAATTTGTAATTTATTTCCACTTACCCATGAGACAGATAGTTTTTCCCCTCTGGATAACTAGCAATATTACTGGCTGGGTAATAGTATTTTTACTCAGTAATAATCCAGCGCGATCGCAAATAATTCCCGATAACACTCTGCCGGTGAATTCTATTGTTACCCCTGCTGGCAATATCTTTAATATTACAGGGGGTAGTCAAGCAGGCGGGAACTTATTTCATAGCTTTTCTCAATTTTCTTTACCTACAAATAATACTGCTATTTTTAATAACCCGACTAATATTCAAAATATCATTACTCGTGTTACAGGTAACTCAATTTCTAATATTGATGGCTTACTACAAGCTAACGGTAGTACTAACTTATTTTTAATTAATCCTAACGGCATTATTTTTGGGCCTAATGCTAGGTTAAATCTCGGCGGATCATTTTTTGCCACTACCGCCAATAGCATTAAATTTGCAGACGGGATAGAATTTAATACTAAAACCCCACAAACTAACCCATTATTAAGTATTAATGTACCTATTGGGTTACAGTTTGGCACAAATATAGGTAGCATACAAATACAAGGCGCTTATTTACAAGTACAACCAGGTAAAACCTTAGCGATCGCTGGTGGAAATATTAACATAAATGGAGGGTATTTAAAAGCACCGGGCGGACAAATAAATATAGGTGCAGTAGGAGAAACAGCCACCATAGGTATCGGTAGCGATAACAGTTTAAATTTTCCCGATACCGTTACAAATCCTATTTTACGAGGCGATATCGTTATTAATAACCAATCTATACTTGATGTAGTTGCACCCCAAGGCGGAAATATTAATATAAATACTCGTAATATAGAAATATCTGGAGAAAGTATAATCGCAGCCGGCATAGAATCAGGAAATACAAATATTGAAAATAAAGCTGGAAATATTAGCATTAATGCCACGGAAAATATAATTTTAACTGACAATAGTGCCCTATCTAATAGAGTACCAGGAGAAACTATAGGTAATGGCGGTGATATTAATATTAATACAAAAACACTTAATATTAATAACGGGCACATTTACACGATTATTAACTCTGGTCAAGGAAACGCTGGAAACATAAATATTAATGCCCTTGATACAGTTTCCTTGGCAGGGGGTAGCAATGGTTATTATCCGGGAATATTTAGCTCTACAACTCCTGGATCTATAGGTAATAGCGGTTCTATTAATATCTCTACAGGCTCTTTAATAATGAAAACTGATACCAGCATAGATGCTAGTAATGGCGGAAAGGGAAATGCTGGCAACGTAATTATTAATGCCCGTGATACAGTTTCCTTAGATGGGGGGTTAATATCTAGTGAAATGAGCAAAGAATCTATAGGAAACGGAGGTGATATTAATATTAATACAGGTAATTTAAACATTAGTAATAGTACTTTTTTAAATGCCAGCACTTACGGGAAAGGAAATGCAGGAAATATAATTATTAATATTCGCAATAATGGCAATATTAATAGTAGTTATATTTGGAGTCAAGCTCAAGCCGAATCAGAAGGTAATAGTGGTAGTATCAATATTAATGCAGGTTCTTCTTTTTATGTAAATAATAATTCTATTTTAAATGCCAGTACTTATGGGAAAGGAAATGCAAAAAATATAACTATTAATACTGGCGATAATATTGCTTTTGATGGTAGTATGGCTATTAGTCAAACTTTTGAGCAGGCTATTGGTAATGGTGGGAGTATTAGTCTTAATACTGGTTCGGTTTCATTAAGTAATTATGCTGGTTTAAATACGGGTACTTCTGGAAAAGGAAACGCAGGAATTATAAATATTAATGCCCGCGATCGCATTTTCTTAGATAAGGCTAATATTTTTAGTTATGTATTTAATACTGGAGTGGGAAATAGTGGGGAAATTAATATCAATACTAGAAATATTGAATTGAAAAATACAGCTACATTAAATTCTGGTACTTTTGGGCAGGGAAATGCAGGCAATATAGTTATTAATGCTACCGATACGATTACTTTTGATAACAGTAATGCCTTAAATACAACCGGAGGAGAATCAAATGGTAAAGGTGGTATTATTAATATTAACACAAATTCTTTAATATTAAAGAATCTTAGCACTTTAAGTGTGGCTACTTCTGGAAAAGGCAATGCAGGTATTTTAAATATTAATGCTCAGGATAAAGTTTCTTTAGATAGCAGTAATATATTAGCTGATGTATCAACTGCTCAAACTATAGGTAATGCTGGTAATATAAATATTAATGCCCGATCGCTAGATTTAACAAATAAAGCTAGATTATATTCTGGTACTGCTGGCAGTGGCAATGCAGGTAATATAACTATGAATGTTAGCGATCGCATTTTCCTAGATGGAAGTTTAATATTTAGTAACGTATTACCAACAGCATTAGGAAATGGGGGAAATATTACCGCTAATACCGACCAATTGATACTGAATAATGGTGCAATAATCTCTGCTGTTACCGGCGGCAGAGGTAATGCTGGCAATATATTGATTAACGGAAAAAATATAGAAATAAATGGCAATTTAGTAAATAATAATATTATCCCCAGTTATTTATTCGCGGGTGTGTTATCAACTTCTACAGGCAAAGGAGGAACTATTAATGTAAATACTGATAAATTAACCATGACAAATACTTCCCAAATAAATGTTAGTAGTCTAGGAATTGGCGACCCTGGTAACGCGAATATTATCGCTAGACAATTACAATTAAATAATCGAGCAGCTATTACTGCTGCCTCGGCAACAGGTGAAGGAGGAAATATTAATTTGCGATCGCAAAACATCAGAATGCGTTATCAAAGCGGAATATATGCTACTGGCGGTCAAAATGAAAACCCAGTTTGGGAAGGTAATATTAATATAGAAACTACTACCCTGGCTTTATTGGAAGCCAGCAAAATTATTACTAGTGCTTTTGACCCAAGAGGTGGTGGTAATATTAGTATATTTGGTTCAAATTTAATTGTATTACGCTCCCCCGATAGTATTATTAATGCTGTAGGAAAATTAGATATAAAAGGAGATATAGAAGTGCGATCGCCCGATATTTCCTACATGGAAATTGCTGATATTACTAACTTAATTGGTCAAGAATCTTGTAAACTTAACAAAGGTAGTCAATTTATTGTAACTGGTAAAGGTGGCTTACCTCCATCTCCCACTGAATTTGTCAGTAGTGATAATATTATTATCAATTGGGGTAATATTCTCACAAATGTTACCCATTACCCCAGGGCAAATTCGCCATCTCAACTAGCAACATCTCTAATTGATAATGCCAAATCTCCCATTATAGAAGCTAATGGATGGATAATAAATTCTAATGGTAAAATAGTCTTAACAGCTAATATACCTGGCACTAATAGCAATAATTTATGGCTAACTGCACCTAAATGCACATTATCTAAACTTAAGTAAAATATTGAACTTATATTACCAGGCAAAATAATGAATAAATACTTAGGAAAAAATATCACCATTTATCCAATTTTAGCCATTAGTTTAATCGGGTTAAATGTAACATCTCAATCTTGGGCATTTACCCTGGCGAAATCTATTAATAATATAGATTATGCAAATCTTAGCCCAGGCGATTTAATGCAACAGGGAAAAGATTTATATGAGGCAGGGAAACTTGATGATGCCGTAAAAATTTTACAAAAAGCAGTAACAGGTTTTGCCGCCACCGGAGATAAACTAAATCAAGCAATGGCATTAAATAATTTGGCATTAGTTTACAAAGATTTAGGAGAATGGAATCAAGCAGAAACAGCCATTAAAAATAGTTTTAACTTATTAGAAAATAGTACAAATCTAAACCGCGATCGACGGCCATATTTAGCCCAAGCTTTTGATGTGCGAGGAGGTTTAGAATTAACCCAAGGGCAAGCAGAAAAAGCCATTGATACATGGCAAAAATCCGAAGCAATATATCAAGAAATTGGCGATAATATAGGGTTAATTAGATCTCACATTAATCAAGCCCAAGCCTTACAATTTTTAGGACTTTATCGCCGCGCCTTAAAAACACTACAAGAAGTAAGTCAACTCCTAAAAAATCAACCTGATTCTATCATAAAAGCTACCGGTTTACGTAGTTTGGGCGATACTTTACGAGTAGTAGGAAATTTGGAGGAATCAGAAAAAATTTTACAGCAAAGTTTACAAATATCTCAAACTATAAAAAATAGGGACTGTCTCTTATACACA
>CAWUOF010000373.1:0-4839 GCA_963923765.1 uncultured bacterium
TTTCGCGACCAGGAGAATTTTTAATAGCTTCTAGGGCTGCCCTAGAACCTGCTAAAATATCTCTTTCTTGACCGCCTAAATATAATCTGCCAAAACTGCCTATAGGTTGAATTTCTAAAATATTAATCAAAGCGGCTTTTTCTGCTTCATTAGCAGCTAAAGCGGCATAGGCAGCGGGTTGTACTTCTAAAACATAAAGAGTTTGTCCAGCTAAAATCATTTGTCCGCGTCGAGTACGATTGATTAATTGGGTTTGGTGGGCATCAATATTACGGATAATTTGACTAGAAATAACACGGGGTTTTAAACAGTCACGTTTACTAACTCCAAGACTATCTAAAATTGCTTGTCCAGCAGTGATAGTATCACCTTGTCTAGTGGAATGAATTTCTAGTAATCCATAAAGACGTTCGACTACTTGAACACCAGGACGAACTGAGGTAGATTTTAGGGCTATATCGGTAATTCGATTAATTTCAATGCCTGGGGAAATTTCAATCCATAAAGAAGTATCCCCTGGCAAGGGTAAAAATCCTAAAGATACTGTGCCCATGTAAGCAGCGTGCTGGGGTTGCAAGTTATCTAAATATACATAACTACGTAATTCTATACTCAAAATATTATTCTCCCGATAGTGAAGTTAAAATTTAGTTCAAATTTTATCTTAATCGCCGGCAATATTATATATTCTGCCTCGCCATTGTTTAGGTTTTTGTAGACTAGAAAGAAAAATTCGCAGAAATGCTAAAGGATCTGCTAAAGGTGAAAGCCAAAACAACCAAGAATTTTTCCCTTGAGTACGATCGTAGGAAGGGGCGATCGCGAAATTTAATCCTATCCGCATAGCCAACAAAAATAAATTTAATCCCAACAATAATAAACTAAAAGAACCATCACCACCAGAATAAAATAACAACCAATAAACTAAAATAGGAATAGGTAAACCCTGAACTGCTAATAAAAGTAACAAATCTCCCCACAGTTGCGCCGGTGAACAAGCATCTTTTAGATCTAAACTCCTTCCCCATTCTTGCCAAGTTTCGGCGGCACCTTCATACATACGTACTTTTACCAGTTTTGCCCCATCTAAAAAACCAACTTTAAAGCCTTGACTAGCTGCATATCTAGCTAAAGTTACATCATCACAAAAAGAACTTTTCGCGCAGCTATAGCCTGCTAATGCTGTTAAAACCGATCGCTTACTGAGGAAGCATTGCCCATTTGCCATAACTCGTTCTGGCATTTCGCCACCGATACCTGTCGGCCCAAATCTATAAATTAATGTCATTAATAAAGCCGGTTGTAGCCACATTTCTCCTGGATATTTGAGGATAAATTGTGGTGAAAGAGATACCATATCAAAACCTTCTGCTTCAGCAGCAGTAATAAAACTGGCGACTAAATTAGGGTGAGGTTGAGTATCAGCATCTATTCCTAATATCCATTGGCTAAATTGAGAACTATGTAAAAAACCATTGTGTAAAGCCCAGGGACGACCTACCCAATTTTGAGGTAAAGGACTATCAGTAATTAGCCGAAAACGCGGGTCAGTTTCAGCAAAATTTTTGACTATTTCTTGGGTACCATCTTGGGAGTTACTATCTATGATGATTATTTCCCGTACTTCGTAGCTTTGCTGAGTTAAACCAGTTAAACAGGGTTTAATTCTTGCGGCTTCGTTGAGGGTGGGAACAATAATACTAACAGTTCCTAATAAATTTGGATTAGGAGATAAGGGATTTAAAGGCGGACGGCGAATGATGCCTTTAAATAGACGAGCAAGTAAAATAGCTGTGGCAGGTATTTGTAATAGTAAGAGACCGATCGCTATGATACCTATCTGAATATTTTCTGAGGAATGGTTACTAGCTAATATCACTGGTGGATAATGGTTATAATTGGGATAAATTGCTAATTATTGGGAAAATCGAAAATTAGCAAGAATTTTTTAATTTACCATTAAAGGCAAAATTATATTTGCGTCCGCGCCATTGTTTAGGTCTACCCATCGCCGATATAAATACCCTTAGACAAGCAAAAGGATCTGCAAAGGGAGAAAGCCAAAATAGCCAAGGAAATTTAGCTTTTGACCTTTCGATCGAGGGTTCGATCGCCCATAAAGCGGCTATTCGTATTAACAATAGCAATAAATTTAATCCCCATAATAAACCCAGGGATAAACTAAATTGAGGTAAATACAAATACAGCCACAAACAACTAATAGTAACTAGCAAAGGCAAACCTTGAATTGCGATTAAAAACAACACATCCAGCCACATTTGCGACCAAGTGGAAGCATCTTTTAAATCAATAGTTCTACCCCATCCTTGCCAAGTTTCTACTATTCCCTCATACATTCGTACTTGCAACAGTTTAGAACCGTCAAGAAAACCAACTTTAAACCCGCGTTGTGCTGCATAACGGGCTAGAGTAACATCATCACAGAAAGAATTACGGGCACTAATAAAGCCACCTAATTTATCTAGGACCGATCGACGGCATAAAAAACACTGACCATTTGCCATCACTCTACTAGGAGAAGAGGCAGGAACGCCATGAGGTTCAAAACGATAAACCAGAGTCATTAATAGGGCTGGATGTAGCCATAATTCCCCTGGATATTTGAGGATAAATTGAGTAGAAAGGGAAACTAAATCGTAATTTTCGGCAGCTTTTAACAAACTAGCAACTAAACCCGAACAGGGGCGAGTATCAGCATCTAGGCGTAAAATCCATTTACTATCAGGGGAAGTATGAAAAAAAGCTTCCTGTAAAGCCCCAGTTGGACCGATCCAGCCTTGGGATAATGGATCGTAAAACATTAAACGCAGGCGGGAGTCTTGACGACTAGCTGCTTTTACCAATTCGGCGGTATTGTCCCTAGAGTTGCTATCTATAATGATAATTTCGCCAACTTCTTCGGTTTGTTGAGTTAGGGCGGTGAGACAAGGGCCAATTCGTTTAGCTTCGTTGAGGGTGGGAACCACAATACTAACGGTTCCCGCCATATCTGGAGTAGGTAATTGAGGTTTTAGGGGTAGGCGGCGGTTTTTACCTTTAGCCAAGCGTTTTAGGAGAATAACGAAGGCTGGCAATTGTATTAGGAATAGTCCTAACGCCAGCCCACTAATAGGGTCGAAATTAGGAGTTGGGAACATGACCCAACCTCCTATTTTTCATGCACAATTTAGGAAAATTGTCAAGCATAAAGCCACAGTTGCACCGATCGAGTAGCTTTTATTTAGCTACGATTTCTAATGGTGTTCTTGGCCTTTCCTGATTTAAATTTTCTACTTTTTCGCCGGAGTAGTTTTCAGATTGTGCTTTAGCGTTAATTAGCGCTGCTTTTGATGGTGTCATCCACCATAAACCAAAAGCGGGTATTACGCCCAAACAGATACTAAGTAAAGTAGGAATTAAAAAGCGGGAATCCAAGGCACCGATAGTAATTATCGCGCCAAAAGCGAAGTTAACCAAATAAATGATTAAAGGAAAAATTAATTGTTGGCGAGATAAGACGATCTGGGTTTTTGGCCATAGTAAAGAGGCCACAGTCATAAAAATAATACCAGTGCCTAGCCATCCGGTAATGTTGCGGTAGGGCATCCCAAAGAAAGCCCCGGTTTCTTGGAATTGCCAAAAAGGAAAGGCGGTTTGACTCATGGCTGGGTCAAGAACGAAGTCCCAGGCAGTGAGGAGTAAAGCACCCAAGGCGATCGCCCCTATTAAACGTGCCCAGTTTGGTAAGCGTTGAGAATCCAAACCTGCACGGGCTAGTATATAGGCAGAAAACCCTAGATAAAACCACGATAGGGGAATTGTGAAAGGTACCAAACCTGCGATTTTATAGCCTAAGCCCTCCAGGTAATGATACTCACCAAAAGGAAAGCCTGTGCTAGTTCCTAACAACTCACTGCCCAAAGACAGAAAAACGGCTGGCAACATAAAAGTTAGCCATTGCCGCAGCCCTAATTCTCGATAAGCATAAATAGATACAGCTACCGCCCCTAAGATGATATATACAACTCCACCTCCGGCCATACTCCATTGAAAGATTTTCTGGCCCAAACTTGAGAGATTCAGGATAAATTCTGAATTGGGTAATACTAGCAGCAGTCCTGCCAAGCCAAAAGCCATTGATATAATGTGAATACTTAGGCAGACACGCTGGGCAATGATCAGTTGTTTCATGGAACTCCTTAAAAAAATCTAAAGCAGTACAGCCGCTTTTTAAAAGTTTACAAATGTTTAATAAATTTAAGCTAGGAAGTTCCATTTAGCCAGATATTTATCCGTTATGATCCTGAATAGAGGCTGTTTGAGCGTCTGCTTGTACTGTATTTTCCATATCGCTAAATTGCGATCGCGGGCATGACCAATTACTAGGCAACAAGGCTGGCCATCCCATCCGCAGGGCTTCCGGACAAATAGTATGTATTGTCAATTGACAATCAAGTAATTGCAAACCTGATTTCTCAGCTTGCTTTAAACCCATCTTTAAAATCGTATCGTTTTTGAATTCGATCGTTTTATTACATTGAATGCACACCAAATGGTGATGGTGATGGGGATAGGGTTGATTTAATTCGTAATGTTTATGGCCTTCTGCTAGTTCGAGTTCTCGCAAAATACCCATTCTTGCCATTAATTTTAGGCTACGGTAAATTGTCGATAAACTAATCACTTCTCCGCGTTTTTCCAGGAGTTCGTGCAGATCCTCTGCACTCAGATGATTGCCCCGAGGAAGATTTTGAAATACGTGCAAAATCGTTTCTCGCTGGGGTGTCATGCGCCAGCCTCTTGCATTGAGTTCTGATTTAAGTGAAGATGCGGAGTATA
>CAWUOF010000374.1:0-4826 GCA_963923765.1 uncultured bacterium
GTAGCAGCCCAGACAGGTTTAGCGAAAAAAATTACAAAAAAAATTACAGTTACAGTTATCAATAATAGCGGAAAAAATATGACTGCTATATATATGTCACCTCCGGATAAAAATACTTGGGGAGAAAATGAAATACCAGGAACTCCTGTACCCGATCGCAAACAAGTAGATTTTGAATGGAATACCCAAGATTATGAAGGGACTGATGGGGGTTGTATTTTTGATGTTAGGGCAGAATATTCCGATGGTAAATACACCGAATTAGATAAAGTAAACTTGTGTATAACACCATCTCTTAACTTTAATTAACTGTAACTAACTCTGTAGATTAATCTTATTTTTGTCGGAGCAATTAACTGCACTTGCCCAGACAATATTTTCTAACTAATGATAAAAACCAACACTCCCCTATTAGACGCTATTTTAGCAGCTACTCGTCAACCCCATGCTTCTTTTTACACCCCCGGACATAAAAGAGGTCAGGGGATATCTCAGGAATTAATTAAACATTTTGGCATATCTATATTTCAAGCAGATTTACCGGAATTACCAGAATTAGATAATTTATTTACTCCAGCCGGAATTATTCAAGAAGCACAACAACTAGCCGCCGCAACATTTGGCGCATCAGAAACTTGGTTTCTTGTCAATGGTTCCACATCAGGAATTATCGCGGCAATTTTAGCTAATTGTTGCCCAGGTGATAAAATTATTTTACCTCGAAATATACATAAATCTGTTATTTCCGGTTTAATTTTTTCTGGCGCTATGCCAATTTTTATTAGTCCTGAATGCGATCGCCATTGGGATTTAGCTAATAGTATCACCCCCGCCGCCGTTGCCGATGCCCTTGCCCAACATCCTGATACTAAGGCAGTAATGATGGTTTATCCAACTTATCATGGTGTGGGTGGAAATGTGGCAGAAATAGCTAAAATTTGTCATCAATACAACATTCCTTTACTAGTAGATGAAGCGCATGGCGCCCATTTTGCTTTTCATCCCGATTTTCCTCAAACTGCCCTCGCCGCAGGTGCAGATTTAAGTGTTCAATCTATCCATAAAACCCTCTCGGCTATGACTCAAGCATCTATGCTACATATCCAAGGTAATTTGATAGATAAACAACGCATTAACCAAGCTTTAGCATTAATCCAGTCTAGTAGCCCTAGTTATTTACTTTTAGCTTCCCTAGATGTGGCTAGACAACAAATGGCTGAAGCAGGAAAAAAGCTAATGGCTAAAACTTTAGATTTAGCTGATATGGCTATTAATAAAATTAGTAATATTGCGGGATTATCGGTTTTTCAACATCAACAAATCACTCCTGGCTTTTTTAGTTTCGATCGCACTCGTCTAACTGTGAAAGTTTCTGATTTAGGTATTAGTGGATTTACCGCCGATGAAATTCTCTGCCAAAATCATGTAATTGCTGAATTACCTACGCTTCGTCATATTACTTTTATTATTAGTTTAGGTAATACTCTAAATGATATTAATCAACTGGTTAAAGCTTTTATTGATTTATCTGAACAAGCTAAATTAAATTATCAAGAATTAAAATCTATTGATTTTCCGTCTTTACCTGCTTCTGTGTGTCTCCCAGTTTCTTTATCTCCTCGCCAAGCATTTTTTGCCCAAACTGAAACTTTACCAGTTAAACAGGCTATAAATCGTATTAGTGCTGAGTTAGTTTGTCCCTATCCCCCAGGAATTCCTCTGTTAATGCCAGGAGAAATTATTACTACTGCTGTGGTGGAATATTTAGAGGAAATTCTGGCATTAGGTGGTAAAATTACTGGATGTAGTGATTTTAGCTTTACAACATTAAAGGTGGTGGGAAATTAGCTCAAAAATCTGCTAATTATCCACTATTAATAATTAAATAATAGTTAATCCTAATCTATATTATTTACCACTATGGTTCCCCAACTCTGGCCTTATGTTACTCCTGGTATTCCCGATGATTTATTTGAACGCTTGCCCGGTATTCCTCTGAGTAAGCGGGAAGTTCGGGTTTTACTAATATCTATGTTACGTTTAGAATATAATTCGGTTTTGTGGGATATTGGTGCTGGTACTGGTACTATTCCTGTAGAAACAGGTTTGTTATGTCCCCAAGGCAAAATTATTGCGATCGAACGAGATGAAGAAGTAGTTAGTTTAATTCGTCGCAATTGCGATCGCTTTGGTATCCAAAATGTCGAAGTTATTGAAGGTAATGCCCCGGAATGTCTGAAAGATATCCCTTATCCTCCCCAACGGGTATGTATTGAAGGTGGTAGACCTTTTAAAGCTATCCTCCAAGAAGTTTGGCAATATCTACTACCCCAAGGCCGAATTGTGGCCACAGCAAATTCCCTAGAAAGTCTTTATACTATTTCAGAATGTTTTGCTGAATTACAAATCCGTAACATTGAAATTGTACAATCTGGTATTAATCGTTTAGAAAAACGTGGTTTACATCAAGTTTTTGCTGCTGTCGATCCGATTTTTCTCCTCAGTGGCGAAAAAGTTGATTAAAAAATTTGATTAAAAAATTTGATTAAAAAAGCTGATGGAGAAAGCTAATTGAAAAAAATTATTGAAAAATCTAATTTAGGCCGATCAACTTGGCTTATTCATTTTGCTGTCCTATCTTAATAAAAATTAACAAGATTAATTATTTCTTAAATAAACCAAGTTTTATCCAATAAAAAATTAATCTAATTACTGTGTTAATTAGGGTTAATTTTGCTTTAACCTTGAGTTAAACCTTCTATTGAGATTGCCTTTATCTCTCGTGATTGTCTTAATCAATTTAGATATTCCAAAAACAGGCAAAGGGATGATCAATAGTGCTTGGCCAAATTTTTTTGGCTATTAATGTCTAAGTTATTGTGGTTTGGTATTGTCAAGAGAAATTAGTTATATGTCCTGGCCGCGCATTATTAGTGGAATTGTAGCCATTGCCCTAGCATTGGCAATGATCATTTTGGGAGGATGGTACTTTACTTTATGTTTTAGTATTATTGTCTATTTAGGTGAAATAGAATTTTTTAATTTAGTCCGCGCTAAAGAATTTGAACCAGCAGTTAAAACTACTTTAATTGCCAGTCAAGCTTTATTAATTATTGCTACTATTTCTTCGACTTGGGCAGATATTTTATATCCAATGGCAGGCACTTTTATTTGTTTTTATCTCCTATTTAAACCTAAATTTGCCACTATTGCCGATATTTCCACTTCTATATTTGGTTTGTTTTATGGTGGATGTTTGCCGACTTATTGGGTAAGATTACGATCGCTCGATACAACAACTACTAGTAATTTACCTTTAAACGGTTACTGGCCAGAAAATTGGACTAATATTCACGCTATGCCCCAAGGTTTAATTTTAACTTTTCTTGCCTTTAGTTGTATCTGGGCTGCTGATATTGGGGCTTATTTTTTTGGTAAATTTTTCGGTCGTACTCGTCTTTCTGATATTAGTCCGAAAAAAACTGTGGAAGGCGCTGTATTTGGTATGTTGGGTAGTGTAACAGTGGCGATCGCTGGTGCTTGGTATTTAAATTGGCCTAGTTGGTATTTCACCGGTTTTGCTCTAGGATTATTAATTGGTATTGCTAGTCTTTTAGGAGATTTAACTGAGTCGATGATGAAACGAGATGCTGGTGTGAAAGACTCTAGCCAGCTTATTCCTGGTCATGGTGGTATCCTCGATCGCACTGATAGTTATATCTTTACTGCCCCCTTGGTTTATTATTTTGTTACGTTAATTTTACCTTTACTAAAATAGTTAATAGTGAAAAATCATAAATCTGTAATTTTTACCTATCACCTATTTATAACCATATTCCAGGTAAAATAACACCAATTTTTCCCGGCTTTGATAATGCCAAAAAATTTTTTTATGCAATTATTTACTTTTTACTTTTCTATTTTAAACATCAGGAAGTACATTGATACTTCCTTGACACATTAGCCTACCATTATTGAGAGTTAATTCTTCTATATCTACCTCTGTACCTAAATCTACTTGTAAGCCATCTACCAGGTTACTTTTAATTTTTTCAGCAGTTTCTAATTCCGGTTTATCAAATTTTAATTCATGGTTACTAGCTAATTGTAAACCTGTCCGGAGTATCAAAGGGTAATTTTCGTTATTATCCGATACTAATGTGGCTGTTAGTATTAGTCGATCGACTTCGATCGCTACTTGGGGATTTTGCAAAGTCAGATTTTCTATTGTATCTATTTTCAGTAATGGTATCAGAAAATCACTGACAGCATTTCCTAATAATGGTGCTTGCAAAGATGCATTAAAATCTGTTTCTTCTAAAACAATTTCTCCTGTTACTTTTATCGGTTCTAAAAGACGTAAAGGTTTACCTTTGAGTACCTGACCGATATTAATATTAATACCCGTAGCAGTGAGTTTTACTTCACCGAGATGTATGCCTTGATAGATAGCTTTATTAGCTGCTAGAAAAACAGCAGGAATAGTACCTCCTATAATTTGGCGATCGCTACCTTCGATATTAAATTGTAGGTTTTCTATTTTTTCTACTTGCGATCGTAACCAGAGTTTTATCGCCGGCGACAAAACTTTACTGATGATTCTGCTACTTTTTTTAGTCAATGTCCTGATTTTTGTATTAATAAAATTACAAAATAATATAACCAATTAACAACTCTTGTCAAGATATTTTATACCAAGCAATGGACAACCAGCCAAATCAACAAATTTTAAATTTAGCAGCAGGTCAGTACCTCAACAAAATTAATTACACATTTTGAACAACACTTTAAACAACACTTACAAAATTACAATATAAACCTAAATA
>CAWUOF010000375.1:0-4826 GCA_963923765.1 uncultured bacterium
ATCTCGTAATAATGAAAATTATTTTTTTACTTCTAATTATCTTAAAAAGATTATTTCTATTTTTTTCTATAAATATTATTTCCACTCAAATCCATACTGCTGTTTATCACTTATTTTTCTCAATTTGTACCAATCAACTTTAACTTGTAATTGACTTTTTTGTTATCCTATACTAAATAATTCCCTTACTAATTTAGTCTATATCTTCTAAAGATACAGTTTCATTTAATAATTTTTTAGCCCTTTTTAACTTATTCAAATATATAAAACTCCGCCGATTTTCTGCTTCTAACTCTTCTATAGAATCATCTAGCAATAAAATTAAAGCATCAATTTTTTGGCAGGTTTCCTGCAAACAATTTAGAGTATTATCAATGGTATTTTGTGTCATCATTTTAGTAAATTTTTTCATGGTAACTTCCAATCTTTTCTGATTTGATAAATATTATTTGCTGCTAGTTCCAAAATAACTTCTGTTTCGGCCATAGTTTGATTTAATTTTACCAAAATATTAACGGCAGCATTGGGTTGAGATTCTCCCACACGCAGTAATATAATATGTAGGCGATCGTAAGCTAAGTTTAACTTAGATTTAAGATTATCCAATTGTTCAAGCACAAGTATAATTATATCAGTTTCTCCATATTTTTCTAAAATTTCCCATGTCGTCATGGTAGTTATATATATTAATTCCCAGATCTGCTGTTGTAAGTGAAAAATAGAAGTAATACTTTCTATTAATAATTTATTAGCAATCGCTATTTTTTTTATTGGTAAAGTAAAGATTATATTTTCATCCTTAATATGTTTTCTGTCTTCTATCAAAGAATCCACTAATTTTTTAGCTTTATTTAGTTTATAATTTGCTAAAGAATTATGCTTATTTTCAGAGTTTATTCTTACAGTAGCATCAGCTACTAAAAAATCTCTAGCTTCAAGTTGTCGGCGCAATTCTTGTTTTTTAGCCGCCGATCGCTTTCTTTTATCTAGTTCAGAATTATTCTCATTATTCATGGTATTTATCCAAATTATTTATGTTATTTCTACTTAAATGGGTCGCCACTTCAATTAAAATTACTGAATAGGAAATTAACTCATCAATACTCATGGAAATTACCCCAGCCAATACTAATAAAATACCAATAGTAAATAAAATAATAGGCACTTGTTGACTTAAATTAGTACCCAAGATAAAATTCATACTCAGAGCGATGGAAGTTATAACAAAAAATACTACTGCTAAGGCATGAAAAATTATCGCATTGCGAACATACCAAGCGCGACGTAAAAGTACATTAATTTGATTATCGATATTTAAACATCTAATATCATCAGAATAATCATGTTCGGTATTATGGGATATTTCTTTAATAATTTTTCTTTTTTCTTCATTTAAGGATCTAATTCTATTTAAAACCGCACTTTGTCGAGCATTTAAAGCTAAAAAAAACAAAGCGCTGGATGATATCATTACAGCGGGGGAAAGAATAGCTTGAATAGCTTGAGTTACGATGAGATTAACTTCTGACATATAGGTTATTATAGGCGATAGGTAGCTAAAATGGCGTGAAGATTAACAACTGTTCCAATAACTGCGATCGCAGGAGCAGTAAATTGATTAGAGTCAATTTGAGAGATAATAGTTGCTAAAGTGCCAATTAATTCTGACTGTTCAGGGCAAGTACCCCAACGTATTAAAGCGATCGGTGTTTCTGGTGTCATACCAGCAGCAAGAAGCTGTTCAACAATATATGGTAATTTTTGAATGCCCATATAAATTACTATCGTTTCCGAACCCTGGGCGATCGCTTGCCAATTGATATCTGGGCGATATTTACCAACTGCTTCGTGACCTGTTACAAAAGTTACCGAAGAACTATAATCTCTATGAGTAAGGGGAATTCCTGCCGATGCAGGTGCCGCAATACCAGAAGTAATACCTGGTACTACTTCCACCGGCACATCTGCTTTTAGCAAGGCTTCCATTTCTTCACCACCACGCCCAAATATAAATGGATCTCCACCTTTGAGACGCACAACAACAGCATTAGTTTGTGCTTTTTCTATGAGAAGTTGAGTAGTTTCTGCTTGTAACAGGGAGTGACGCCCCATGCGCTTACCAGCATTGATTTGTTCCGCTTGGGGGTTAATCATTGCGAGAATTGCTGGACTAATCAAGGCATCGTAAATTACCACATCGGCATATTCTAACAAGCTTTTACCCTTGATAGTCATCAAGCCCGGATCTCCTGGCCCAGCGCCTACTAAATATACTTTACCTATACATTTCTGTGTAGAAAGCGAGTCTGTAGCCATTTTTTCACCCCTAAAGCGATGTTATTATTTTAAGCTGGGGTAAAATAAACTTGTAAAAATTAAAGAATAAATACCAAGTTACAAATTAAGTTTTGAGAGGACAACTAAACTTTTCTGAAAATCTTGTTAAAAAAACTACGGTTTTTAATTTTTTTCATATTTATTTAAGTAGATCTAAAATTAGATCTACTAATTCCATACTAGGGCCGATGGGAGATAGAAATTTAAATTCAACCGAGGGAAATTCTTGGGAAAGTTGGTAAATTTTTTGCTCGATCGCGTCTATAATTCCACCTACAAATAGAAAATAGGGTAAAATTCCAATCTGACGATATCCTAAATTAACTAAAACCCTAATTTGTGTTTCTAAATTAGGTTGTACAGACCAATATGCAGTCACCATGCCTAGTTGTCCAGCTATTTCTTCAACGGGTTGATTTGCGCCAGGGCGACTGCTACCATGAGACATTAAAACCCAAGCTGTTGCTGAGATAGATTTTTTTTGATTAGCTAATAAGTTGACTAAACGAGCATGAGTACCTATATAGGGTAGTAAATTAATATTTATATTTTTACCTAAAGTCGATCGAGCATTTTCTATCTCTGCGGGAATATCCTCTTTAACATGAACTCCTGGTAATAAAAATAAAGGTAAAATTTGGATTTGATTATAAATGGGATGAGATGTAGCAAATTGACATATTTGATCTGCTAAAGATGTTAACCCTAATTCTAAAGTAGCTGTTCCTACACATTTTTGGGAAATAGCCAAGCGATCGGTTAATATTTCTGCTATTTTTTCTATGGCTATTTGCGGACGAGCATCTCTACTGCCATGAGAAACTAGCAAATATTTATTTTTACTTTCCATATTTTCCTACCAATTCAGCTTATATTTAATCGATATTTATCATAAATTAGTTTTTTAAAAATATCTATTTCATCTATATTCAACTTTAAAGTTATTAAAGAATAAAAATCTGGTTAACTTGTAGGGAAAATCAATTTTAGCCCAGAAATTATCTATTTTTTATCTTTTTTCCCTAGTTATTATTTTGTGGCTTTGGCAAATATTTAATATATTTGAGGTTATAAAAAATTATTTTATCTATAATTAAAATTTTTTTAGTAATTTTAAGCACTTTATGGTAGAATATTTTATTACTTACGACAAAGACTAAAAACCCAAACAGCGTAACAGCCATTCAATCTCAAGCAACTACAGGAAAAATAGACCAAAAAAATGATTGGCCTTGCTTTAATTTCGCCACTACTCAATAGCAATGCCAAAAACAAACTGAGACAAGACATTATTTTTCCACACAGGAAAATAAAAACATAGTAAAATAGCCTATAGGCATATTGGACTATGCTTTAATCAGTATTTTTACGGTTTAATGAGTGTTTATGGGAAAAATAAAATAGATGATATTCTGTTACAAAAAAAGTTGGCCCTGTTGATAATTGCCGATCGGTGTAAAGGAAATTATTAAGTTTCCTACATTAGCACGACGGAAAGAAAAAACAGATGCTTATAACTTAATAAATTCCAGATGTAATCATCCATTTTATCCAGAAAAATCCCCGAATTTTCTGGATTTAGCTAACTATTTTTTCTGAAAAATTATCCATGTCATCATTATTCACACGCAAAAGACATTACTATCGTTTACCAGGATTTTTCTTGAGCTTAATTGCCGTTTTATTTTTTTCTGGTAAAGTTAATCCTCAAGAAATACCCGGATATACCGACTTAAACATAGCGCAAAAATCGGTTAAAATAGAAGCAGTAAAAACACCAGATGAAATAAGCAAAAATTATCCCGAACAGTTACTTACTAAAGGAGTTAAAAAAAGCTTTTTAGACAACGGTCTCACAGTCTTAACTAAAGAAGTACATTCTAGCCCTGTAGTTACTGTTCAAGTTTGGTATAAAATCGGTTCCCGTAATGAAGAACCAGGTTTAAATGGCATTGCTCACCAATTAGAACACATGGTATTTAAAGGCACAAATAGCCGCCCAATTCAATTTGGTAGACTGTTTAGTGCTTTAGGAAGTGATTCTAATGCTTTTACAAGTTATGATGAAACAGCATATTTCGGCACAGTAGAGCGAGATAAGCTCAAAGCAATGCTAATTTTAGAAGCCGATCGAATGCAAAATTCCGTGATTAATCCCCAATCTTTAGCCAGCGAAAAAAGAGTAGTAATATCAGAATTACAAGGCTATGAAAATTCACCTAGTTATCGTCTTGCTCGTGCAGTAATGCGATCGGCTATACCCAATCATCCCTACGGCTTAATGGTGGGAGGTACAAAAGCAGATGTAGAAAAATTTAGCGTTGAAAAAGTCCGAGAATATTATCGTAAATACTACACTCCAGATAATGCAACCTTGATAATAGTTGGAGATTTTCAAACCGAAGAAACTCTAAAAACAGTAAAAGAAATCTTTGGTAAATTACCAAAAAGTCAGCAATTAGATGCTAGACTACAAACAACAGAAAACC
>CAWUOF010000376.1:0-4812 GCA_963923765.1 uncultured bacterium
CGATTAGGATTATATTTTTCTGTTGAAGTTTTAGCTTCGCATATATTTAAACAAAAGTAAACCCAAGTTTGTTGCCATGCGTCTTCATAGTAAGGTGTATTTTCTTTCCAGAGTTTTCCAGATTTGATAATTAACCTAATAATTTTAGTTAAGAGTTTTTGGCGATCGGGGCTTTCTGGCGGATACTCGCAAGCTTCTTTCACCAGTTGCTTCAGTTGTTCTTCTAGTGGATCCATGCCAGTAGTTGTATGTTAAGTGGGATATATGTGATATTTTTTGAAAAAATACCATAAGTATTATATGTGTAAATAGTTTTATTATATTTTATTTTTTTTACAAAATTGATAAGTTTATTACTATAGTATTGTGAAGTTTTATATAGTTATATCTCATCAATAGTATTGAAATTATACAGCATTTATAAATGGTGATAAAATATTCAATAAATACCTCAGTAAAATTAATTAAAATTATTGCAAAAGTACGAAAAATTACTATTGAAATTATAAAGCATTTATAAATATTGATAAAATATTGAGTAAATACCTCAGTAAAATTAACCTTATTGCGAAATAAAAAAATGCTTCAGATACATCCAAATTTTTGTATATTATAGTACTTATCAGATACAGCAGCATGATAAAACAATAGGAACTAAAGCTTAAATTGCTGATCAAACAAGGATTTAATGCTTACGGTGTCTATATACTATTAGAAAACTGCTGTATAGTTTTTTTGCAACTATCTGCATAAGTTATGCTAGATTACCATGAGGGAAATTTTTTCTAAGTAACCATAGAGCGTGAAATTTAGCATCTAAATTTAAGGCCAGATAATGAAAATTCTATCCAAATTGAACAAAGAATCATATAAATATAATATAAATTTTTGATGATGTATTGGTTTAATAAATTTAGTTTAAAAACTTTCCTGATTGTTCCTTTTGTATTGCAAATTATTACTGCGGTTGGCTTAGTTGGATATATTTCCCATAAAAATGGTCATAATGCAGTGGAGGAAATTGCTAATCATTTAATGCGGGAAAAAAGCGATCGTATTAATCAGCATTTAGATAGTTATTTAAGTACAGCCCAAAATACTAATTATATTAATTGGCAAGCAGTTAATTCAGGAATTTTAAATTTAGAAGACTTTGATAAATTAGGAAAATATTTTTGGGGACAAATTAAAACCTATGACTTTACTTATATTAATTACGGCAATATAAAAGGAGAATTTATTGGTGTTGGTTATGTAGGTAAAAAATTAGAAATTGCCCAGAGATATCTACCGAATTTAAATCTACTTTATTCCTATACACCAGATAATCAGGGAAATCGTGCTTTTCTTAGCGAAATTTATAAAAATCAAAATCCTAATGCTGCCCCTTGGTATCAAAAAGCAGTTGAGATAGGTAAGCCCATCTGGAGTCCTATTTATAACTGGGCTGATATTCCAGAAGAGTTATCAATTTCTGCTAGTTATCCTATATATGATAGTAAAAATAAATTACTGGGAGTGCTAGGAATAGATTTAAGTATTAATAAAATTAGTAAGTTTCTCCAAAAAATAAGTAATGACTCTGGGGAAAAGATTTTTATTATAGAAAAAACGGGTTTATTGGTAGCTAGTTCGAGTGATCAGCTTGCTTTTACTATTAATAATGGTAAAGCTAACCGTTTGCAAATTACAGAAATGACAGATGTGATCGGGCAAGAAACTGCTAAATATATCCAGAAAAAATTTGGTAGTTTCGATAATATTAAACAGTCTCAAACTTTAAATTTTTATCAAAAAAATCAGCGTTATTTTGTATTAATTAATCCCTATAAAGATGCATTTGGTTTAAATTGGTTAGTTGTGACGATCGTGCCGGAAGTTAATTTTATGGAACAAATTCATGCTAACAACCGTATTACGATTTTATTATGTTTTGCTACTTTAATTATTTCGACAGGAATAGGCCTGATTACAGCCGAGTGGATAACTCGCCCAATTTTCCACTTAAATGTGGCAGCAAAAGAGATGGCTAGGGGTAATTTTTCTGGTCAAGTTGGAGTGAGTGGTATTCAGGAAATAGACGAATTATCTCAATCTTTTAATGAGATGGCAGCACAAATTCAAACCTTTTTTAAAGCTTTAACAGAAAGTGAGAAAAAATTTGCGACTTTTTTAGAAACAGTACCTATAGGTGTAGCTATTTTTAGTACCGATGGTCAAATAGTTGTAATTAATCAAGTAGGCAGAGATATTATAAATCAAGATATGAAGGATAATATGTCGGCGGAATTAATGCTAAACAACTATGAAATTTATATAGCAGGAACTAATCAAATTTATCCGAAATCAGAATTACCGATTTTCCGAAGTTTACAAGGGGAAACAGTTTTTGTAGATGATTTGGAAATGCAGCGTTTTGATGGCAAAATTATTACTTTAGAAGTGAGAAGTACACCTGTAACTGATGAGGCAGGAAATGTTATTTATGCGATCGCTGCTTTTACTGATATTAGTGAGCGCAAACAAGCCCAGACTATTTTAGCTGATTATAATCGTCTTTTAGAACAAAAAGTAATAGAAAGAACCAAAGCCTTGCGCCGCAGTGAAGCACAAATTAATTCTTTTTTTAACTCTGCTCCTGTGGGTTTATGTATAGTAGATAAAGAATTACGCTTTGTCAAAATTAATCAGCCTTTAGCGGAAATTGAAAATTTAAACCTAGAGGAAAATATTGGTAAAAATATTAGGGAAGTAATGCCTAATTTAGCTGGTATTATGGAGCCAATATATCGAAAAGTGTTAGAAACAGGAGAAGCAATATTAAATTTAGAAATAAGTGATAAAAAATTAGATAAAAACGGAGAAGAAAGATATTGGATTATATCTTGTTTTCCGATTTTAGATATAAAAAATAAACTGGATACGATGGGGGCAGTTATTTTAGAAATTAGCGATCGCAAACGAGTAGAAAAAACTAATCAAGCATTAATATCGGCTATTCCAGATTTATTAATTCGCCTACATCGAGATGGTAGATATTTAGATTTTTTCCCTGGTAGTGATTTTGATATTATTCATCCCGACAAGAAGCGATCGGGAGCGAATATAGCTGATGTTTTACCCCCAGAAAAAGCCCAAGAGCGGATAGAATATGTAGAAAAAGCATTACAAACAGGTAAAACCCAAAGTTATGAACATCAACTGATGGTACAGGGAAAAATACATTATGAAGAAACTCGCATAGTACCAGTTAAAAATGATGAAGTTTTAGTGATGGTGCGGGATATTACCGCCCGTAAACAGGCAGAAAATGAGTTACGTCAAAGTGAGGAAAAATTTCGACAACTAGCCGAGAATATTCGGGAAGTTTTCTTTATTCTTTCTCCCACAGGAGAAATAATTTATATTAGCCCTAGTTATGAGGAAATTTGGGGAAGAAGTTGTAAAAGTTTATATGAAAATCCTAAATCTTGGTTAGAGTCGGTTCATCCAGAAGAAAAACAGTATATTACAGAGATGTTAATCGCGCAAATTAACCAAGGTATAAGTTTTGATGAAACTTATCGTATTGTGCGATCGAATGGGGAAATTCGCTGGGTTCGTGCTAGATCTTTTCCCATCCAGGGGGAAACAGCGATAACTTATCGCTTTGTTGGTATTGCGGAAGATATCACCGATCGCGTTTTAGCAGAGGAGAAAATACGCCAGAGTTTACAACGGGAACAAGCTATTTCGCGCATTATGCAAAAGATGCGGGAAACCTTAGATGTAAAAACAATTTTTAGCACAACAACACGGGAATTACGGGAATTATTGCAATGCGATCGAGTTTGTACCTATAAGTTTAATCCTGATTGGAGTGGAGAATTTATATTTGAATCGCGCGGGGAAAATTGCTTGCCATTATGTGAGTTAATGCCGTTAATAGTAACGGATAGTTATCTGCAAGAAACCCAGGGTGGTCGCTATCGCCATCACGAAAGTTTTACTGTAGATAATATATATGAAGCGGATTTACAAGATTGTCATATTGCTTTATTGGCACAATTTCAAGTTAAAGCTTTTTGTACTGCACCTGTGTTTTTTGGAGAAAAATTGTATGGCATATTGGGAGCTTATCAACATACAAGCGATCGCCATTGGAAATCTGAAGAAATTCGCTTAGTTGCCCAAGTTGGTGATCAATTAGGTGTGGCTATTCAACAAGCAGAATTATTTGCTCAACTGCAATATCAATCTGTTGAATTGCGATCGGCAAAAGAAGCCGCAGATACAGCTAACCGTGCTAAAAGTGAATTTTTAGCTAATATGAGCCATGAAATTCGTACTCCTATGAATGCAATTTTGGGCTTTTGTCATTTATTACAAGATATTATTATAGAACCTCCACAAAGTGCTTATTTACATTCCATAGCTGCTAGTGGTAAGACTTTGTTGGCTTTAATTAATGATATTTTGGATTTGTCTAAAATTGAAGCCGGGCGTTTAAATTTGCAATTTGAACCTGTTAATTTACGATGTTTAATTGAGGAAATTAGGGAAGTATTTGCTCAGAAGGTAGTAGAGAAAAGTTTATTATTTTTAGTAGAAGTTAATGATGATGTTCCTTTAGGAATTATTTTTGATGAAGTGCGGTTACGACAAATTTTATTTAATGTAGTTGGTAATGCTTTAAAATTTACGGAAACAGGTTATGTGAAAATTATAGTTGATAGTATAAATTATGGCAAACTTGATCGAGTGTGTTTACAAATCACGGTGATAGATACTGGTATCGGCATTGCTGCTGATCAACAAAAGCGGATTTTTGCA
>CAWUOF010000377.1:0-4810 GCA_963923765.1 uncultured bacterium
GTGTTGGGCAGCAGGGAAATAATTAATAAATTACTATAGGGACTATTTAACTCGCGCTGATAGCCTTCTAGCTGCCAAAGTCCACCAAAACACAGCCGATCGAGTGCTACTACTGCCTCAAGCTGTCCAGGGGTTGGGGTGTTAATTTCCAGAAAAGTCACGGAAGCGTGTTTTTGTATCTTAAGATATACAATCCCCGATTGTACACTTAAATATAAAAGGAATTTAAATCAAATAAAGTAAGGACAATAGTTAATCATGGTGTCAACTTCTGCTCCGGCAGTACAAAATACTGGTCGCCAATACCTGCGGGTTGCCGATAGTACTTCCGAAGATATTTCTCCTAATCAACAGCTTTTACCTATCACGGCTAAAGTTAATGAGGAAGACCATTTAGAAATTGGTGGTTGTGATGTCATTAAGTTGGTGGAACAATTTGGCTCGCCACTATATATTGTGGATGAAGCAAGTCTAAGACAAGCTTGTAGCCAGTATCGAGATGCTTTTAGTCGCTACTATGAGGGACAATCCCAGGTATTGTATGCTTCTAAAGCTTGGAATTGTCTGGCTATTTGTGCGATCGTCAATTCTGAAGGGTTGGGAGTAGATGTGGTTTCTGGGGGCGAACTCTACACAGCCCTGGAAGCTGGAGTTAGCCCAAGTAAAATTTATCTGCATGGTAATAATAAATCTCGCTCAGAATTGCAAATGGCCTTGGAATCGGGCTGTACGATCGTGGCCGATAATTGGTTAGATTTGCATTCTTTGGTAGAAATAGCTGATACTCCGGTGCGCCTAATGTTGCGTTTAACACCAGGGATCGAATGTCATACCCACGAATATATTCGTACTGGTCATTTGGATAATAAATTTGGCTTTGATCCTGAGCAAATTGAGCAGGTGTTTGCTTTTGTTAGTCAACAACCGATGCTTAATTGTATTGGTTTGCACGCCCATATTGGCTCGCAAATTTTTGCCCTACAACCCCATACAGATTTATCTAATTTAATGGCCCGTTGGTTGAAACTGGCTGCTAATTATGGTTTATCCATTGCAGAAATAAATGTGGGCGGCGGCTTGGGGATATGTTACACCGAAGCTGATGATCCGCCGAGTATTAATCAGTGGGCGAAGGTGATTTGTGAAGGTGTAATGGCAGCTTGTCGGGCTGAAGGGTTGCCTTTACCAAAATTATTGTGCGAACCAGGTCGATCGATTGTGGGACCGACTTGCATTACAGCCTATACTATTGGTAGTAATAAGGTTATTCCCGATATCCGCACTTACTTGTCTGTTGATGGTGGAATGTCAGATAATCCTCGCCCGATTACTTATCAAGCTGTTTATCGCTGTGTGGTGGCTAATCGGATGTCAGCGCCTTTGACAGCAAAGGTAACAATTGCTGGCAAACATTGCGAATCGGGAGATATTCTGATTAAGGATACCCAAGTGCCGGAAATCCAGGCAGGAGATATATTAGTAGTTATGGCTACTGGAGCTTATAATTATAGTATGGCTTCTAACTATAATCGGTTGCCTCGGCCTGCGGCAGTTTTGATAAACGCTGGGGAAGCTAATTTGATTTTGCAACGAGAAACTTATCAGGATTTAATCCGGCAAGATCGGCTACCGGAAAGATTGCATTCCTAGTTGATCGCTGAAGTTGTAGGATTGATTCTATATAGGCTTGTAGCCATCCTTAATTTCGATCGCTACAAGCATAGCTCATCTTCCGACTTAGAAGTGCAAGGTTAATCTTGATTCTGATGGGAGAGGCGTTAAAGTAATTGCTGAGTGACCCCTTGCTGCTTCATATTATCGATTTGTGGAAGCGATGGCTCAGAGAGCCGCTCGATATTGGGCTGGTTTTGGCCCTAACTTATATGGTTCTCGTCATTATTGGCGAGCGACGTACTTTATGGATGGTACGGGGCTTAATCGTTTTAATGGTGGCTGCTACTGTTAGCGATCGCTTGGAATTAAAATTATTAAGTTTTGTTCTGCATAATTTGGTAATTGGCTCGGCGGTGGCAATGGCTGTAATTTTGCAGTCAGAATTCCGCCGCTTTCTGGAACAGTTGGGACGTGGAGAAATTATCCAGTTGTTTCAGCCTTCTCGCCGCCCTGTACCGAAGGCAGATAGTGTAATTGATGAAATTGTCGATGCGGTAAAAGAACTCTCGCAAAACCGCACCGGCGCTTTATTAATCTTGGAAACAGGCCCACCGATAGACGATCGGGATTTTTCAGTGCCAGGGGTGAAGTTAAATGCAGAGGTGTCTAAAGAGTTAATCCAAACTCTATTTCAAACTACAACTTTATTACATGATGGGGCGGTTTTAATTCGCGGCTCTCGCATAATTGCGGCTGGAGTGATTTTACCTATTTCTGAACGCACTGCCTCCCGACAGTTGGGAACCCGCCATCGCGCAGCTATGGGTGTAACTGAGCGTGTGGAAAATTGTATATGTGTTGTTGTATCTGAAGAAACAGGTTCTATTTCTTTAGCTGAAAAAGGATTACTGAATCGACCTTTAACCAGCAGTAAACTGAAAGAAATGCTAGAAGCTCGATTTTCCTCATCTTATGATGAACGAACTGTGGCTAATCCGATCCGGAGTTTGGGTCGTCAAGTTTGGGGCAAGTTCTGGGCACTGGGTTCTCGTTTATTCCGTCTTCCCTCATCGGCTTCTCGAGAGAAAAAATGATTCCTAATCTAACTTTATTACAAGAACTACCTGCTGATCTCGATCGAGAACGACTGCCAAAGCACGTGGCAGTAATTATGGATGGAAATGGCCGGTGGGCTAAACGTCGCGGCTTGCCTAGAATAATGGGCCATAAACAGGGAGTTGATACTTTAAAAAAACTCCTGCGCTGTTGTCGAGATTGGGGTATTCCAGCCCTTACTGTTTATGCTTTTTCTACAGAAAACTGGGGCAGACCTCACGAAGAAGTAAATTTTTTGATGACTTTGTTTGAGCAGGCTATCCGTCAAGAAATCCGAGAATTGATGGCAGAAAATGTGCGAATTCAATTTGTAGGAGATTTAACTGCTTTGCCTTCTTCTTTGTTGGCAGAAATCGATCGCTCTATGGAAGCTACTCGCGATAATCAGGGTATTAAATTTACTGTGGCAACTAATTATGGTGGTCGTCAAGAAATTATTAGTGCTTGTCGTCAAATTGCGGCGGAAGTAGCACAAGGTTTGTTACAACCTGATGATATTAATGAATCTTTGTTTGAACGCCACCTTGATACTTTTAATGTTGGCGACCCAGATCTTTTAATTCGCACTAGTGGTGAAATGCGAATTAGTAATTTTTTGCTCTGGCAGTTAGCTTATTCGGAAATTTATATTACTGATACGCTTTGGCCAGATTTCGATCGCGCTGAGTTTCATCGCGCTTTGATTGCCTATCAACAACGTGAACGACGTTTTGGCCAAATTAAAAGTGATAAGTAAAATTTGAATCATCACAAATCTAATTTTTCCACAATATTTTTTTGATAATAATCAATACTGAAAATTATTATCATAGAAAACGGTAGGGAATAGTAATAAAAGTCTTTTAATCTAAAGATTTTTTTCATTAATTTGGGGTAATATTATCACCTATTCCCAAACAAATAGGGGCAAAAATGCCCCTTGTATTTTATGATAAACTCAGTTTACAATCCTGTTAATTTTGTTTAAGGACCAGCAAATATAGCGTCTTCGATATCTTGACGACTTAGGGAATATTTGAAAGATCGCTGAATATTTTGGCCATCTGCACCTGCCCCTAAATAACAGATAGTTAATTGGTCAATATCTAAATATAATTCCGCTTGCCAATTTATTCTATCTATTTTCCAGGAGTGTAATTCTTTTTCGTCTTGTTTACAACCATGATTTTTTAACCATGATTCTATTTCTGGTAGAGGATGATTATATAAAGGTGTGTCTTTAGTTGGTAGTGTCATATTGCATTTACTATTTTAATCAGGTAGTTGATTTTTGGCTTAAGCAATAACATATTATGGGAAATTTGTCAAGATAAAACCGGGAGGAGGATTTTTTGATAAATTAATAGTTAAATATGGGGTGCGATCGCAATGGTAGAAAGGTTAGCAATATTTAATTTTAAATTATTTTCGAGGATTTGCACCTTGGAAACAGGGGTAAAATTTTGGTTAATTTGACTAGGTAAGGGTGATGTTTGAGTTTGTACCTCTAATGGCTGAAATGAAGTTTCACCACGAATTAAGGCAACGGCGATCGCTAATACTATACAAGTTATAAAAGTTACCCCCAAAATAAATAAGGCAAAAATTTCTCCTGCCGATAGTGGGCGATCGGTTGCATCTAAATAGGCAGAGGATGAATAGGTTTGATTTTGGGCATGGATCGGCGATCGGGCTATCCCTGGACGTGGTTGCACTACGGGAATATTAGAATAACGTATTTTGCGATCGTAGGCTAATCTTTTTTCCGGATTACTCAGAGTGGCATAAGCTTCATTAAGCTGTTGAAATTTTTGTGTTGCCTTTGCCTGGGGCAAGTCTGTTGTATCTGGATGATAGCGTTTGCTTAATTCCCGATATGCCCGTCTAATTTCTATGGGTGATGCGGAGGGATGCAGCCCTAGTAAGGCATAATAGCTATTTGCTAATGCTGTTTGGGTTGGCATTGCTGGTTTTTTTGCTTGTGAGTTTGCCCTGTTGCCAGTCATGTCATGGAAAAATTTAGTAAGTTATTTTTGGTATTTTAACTATTTTTACAATTTTGCTCAATATCTCCTGTCTCTTATACACATCTGACGCTGCC
>CAWUOF010000378.1:0-4807 GCA_963923765.1 uncultured bacterium
ATATACAGATGGTTGAATTTCTACTACTAAAGGTTCGTAAATTAACTCTAATGGACGTTGTAAAGCTTGCCGCGACGCCAAAACAATTAAAGTATCAACGGAAAAAATTAAACATTCTCGATGAGCAAAGCGATACAAAGATTTTATCGGTCTTTTCAGAAAAAGCTCTATTCCATAGGGGCGTAATAAATATTCTAAAAACCTTTGCCGAGAAATCATCCCGACAAAATTACCATTTTCTGTTAAAATCACTCCAGGTAATAAAGGATTAGCCTCAAAAGATTTAGCTACTTCCACTCCCAGCCCAGAAGATTCTATTTCAAATTCATACAGAGATAATTCTGCCAGAGTTGATTCTAGCTTCAAATTATAAGTATTAGGATGAGACTGATTTACAATGAATAATTCCGGATTATTATTTTCCAAAGCAAACATTAATTTTACCTGCAAATAATTAGGTTACAAACTTAAACTAATAATTGATAGCAGGCAATAACAAATAGGTTTATGTGTATTTCCTGCTATCATTAATACAAAAATTAAGTACTAGAAAGGCTTTATAAATCGGTTTTTGGGATAAAAAATAATTTACCAACCTTAATAACTTAACGAAGCGATCGCCCTCAAACCCAACCAAAAATATAACTGATATAACAATTATATATTACCGTAATTACCGCAAACAATCTCATAAATATAATATAGATTTAATATTTTCATTAACTTTAAATTTTTCTTAAAAAAATCATTAATAAAAATTACCTAATTTAGTCTTTCAGCAGGTTAAACCCTAATTATTATGCTTAAATATGGTATTTAACAGTATAGTGACTTTAATTAAAATTAAAATAATAAGTAGGTAAAATAACATTGATTGGGTTTTTGATGAGTAGAAAAAAACTGGTTTCTAGGGTGTAGTATTAGAAATAAATAAAAACTCTGGTCTTACTTAACTCATTCTTATTTAAAATAACTATATTTAAAAATTAATTTTTATGGAAAAATTGCCAAAATATTATCAATCTAGTATCTGAGACACCCTAACAATAAAAACAATAACAATAACAAAAAAGCCCCCTAAAATTTAAAATTAGGAGGCTCCACAATTTCATTAATCGGAGAAAAACCTTATTATAGCAGATATAGCAGAATAAACAATACTATCCACACAATATCTACAAAATGCCAGTAAAGTTCGGCTGCTTCCACGCCAAAATGACTTTCACTAGAATAATGATTAGGTTTAAGCGATCGCCACAAAACCGCTAAAATCAGCACCACACCAAAAGTAACGTGCATCCCGTGAAAACCAGTTAGCACATAAAAAGTACTAGCAAATAAATTGGTTCTCAGACCAAATTCTAAATGATAGTATTCGTACAACTGACCAGCCAAGAATATTATACCCATAATAGCAGTAGCAGCAAACCACAACCGCAAGCCGGATACATCATTCTTTTTAATAGCGCCATTGGCTTTATTAATCACAAAACTGCTAGAAATTAGAATCAAAGTATTAATTCCTGGCAGTAATAATTCCAGATGAGGAGTACCTTCGGGGGGCCAAGTAGGAGCTACAGCTTTAAAGGTAAGATAGGCGGCAAACAAGCCAAAAAATATCATACCTTCAGCGATAAGGAACATAAACACGCCAAAAAGACGATGATCAGGATGTTCCCCATGATGATGACTAACCTTTACTTCTGAGGCTTGATATTCCAAGGCATTTTTAGACTCGTCAATAGTTGAACCTTGCATAGCTCTCCCATGATTCCAGTGATTAAATATGTTAACTAAATATGTACTAAGGTAGACCGAAAAACCTAAATGTAGAGATACTACCTTAGTATCATATTTTTACAAAAAGTTAGATTTTAGATAGTAGATTTAAATATCTATTTTTTATCAGAAATCTACTAATCTAAAACCTAAAACTAAATTAGGTAAGAGGAGCATTAATGGCAGACATCGATCGACCCTGACCAGTACGGGGTACACTTTCGACAGATCTATCTAAACCATAATCATAAGGTCCGGTATTCAGCACAGGATCTCCTGCCCAATTTTCCACCGGAGGAGGTGAAGTAGTTTGCCATTCCAAAGTTAAAGCCTTCCAAGGATTATCACCAGCTTTAACTCCATAGATCCAACTCCAAACAGCATTAACAAAAAAGGGAATGGTAGAAACTGCCAATATCAAAGAACCAACAGTACAAACCATATTTAGAGTAGCAAATTTTGGATCATACATAGCTACCCGGCGAGGCATTCCTTCCATACCTAATTGGTGCATAGGCATAAAAGTTAAATTAAAGCCAATTAAAGTTAAAGCAAAGTGAATTTTTCCCCAAGTTTCATTCATCATTCGTCCGGTCATTTTCGGGAACCAATGATAAATACCTGCATACAAACCAAAAACGCTACCACCAAAAAGAACGTAATGGAAATGAGCTACAACAAAATAGGTATCGTGAACATGAATATCAAAAGGTACCGAGGCTACCATAATACCGCTAAGTCCGCCAATTACAAACATAGCGATAAAACCCATACCAAAGAGTAAAGCACTATTTAAATTTAACTTACCTCTCCATAGGGTAGCTATCCAACTAAATACTTTAATTCCTGTAGGTACGGCGATAATCATAGTAGCGATCATAAAAAACATCCGTAACCAAGCAGGAGTACCACTGGTAAACATATGATGTGCCCAAACAATTAAGCTCAGAAAACTAATTGCAAGGGAAGAATAGGCAATAGCTTTGTAACCAAAAATTGGCTTGCGGGCGTGGACTGGTAAAATTTCCGAAATCATGCCGAAAATTGGCAGAATCATAATATAAACTGCCGGGTGGGAATAAAACCAGAACATATGCTGGTAAACTACCGGGTCGCCGCCACCAGTGGGGTTAAAAAATGCAGTTCCAGCTAAGAGGTCAAAGGCTAATAAAACTAGCGCACCTGCTAAAACTGGTGTAGAGAGTAAAATCATTATGGAAACGGCTAACATTGCCCAGCAAAATAGGGGCATTTGGTTTAATCCCATTCCGGGCATCCGCATTTTTAGGATAGTGGTAATAAAATTTACACCGCCTAAAATTGAAGATGTTCCTAATAGTAAAACACTGAGAATCCAGATAAATTCGCCGATTTTGGGAATAGTTAAACTTAGGGGTGGGTAGGAAGTCCAACCGGCACCAGCACCACCAAAAAAGAAACTACTTAATAATAAGATACCGCCAGGGGGAAGTAGCCAAAAGGCGATCGCATTTAATCTGGGAAATGCCATGTCCCGCGCCCCAATTAACAACGGAATTAAGTAATTTCCAAAGGCACCGCTTCCAGCCGGAACGATCCAGAGGAAAATCATTATGGTTCCGTGTAAAGTAAACAGGGTGTTATAGGTATCGGGACTAACAAAATCTGGATCTGGGGTGGCTAATTCGGTGCGAACCATTGAAGCTAAAACGCCACCGATGAGATAGAAAATAAATGTCAGGACTAGGTATTGAATACCTATAACTTTGTGGTCGATGCTAAAGCTAAAGTAGGTGCGCCAATTATTGCCACTTTCAGAGTTGTGGATATGATCGGCTTGGGTAATTTCTGGTTGTGTCATAAGCTGATGTTGTTAATAGTTTTAGAAATGTGGCTATTTCTGCTAAAACTTTAATGATGATGACGATCGCGAAGTTGGGCGATCGTATCGGAATTAACCCCCATTTCGTGGGTATAGGGAGTCAGAAATTCAGCTTCTGACAAATTAGCTGGATTTGCTGCTAATGCTTCTTTTAGCGCATCTTGGTTAGCTGTTTCTTTTTGACTTTCTATCCAGCTATCAAAATCTTCTTGAGTATGAACGATCGCTTGAGTTCGCATACTACCATGATAGGAACCGCATAATTCCGCACAAACTACAGAATAAGTACCAGGCTTTTTGGGAATAAATCGCAATTCCGTATCACGTCCAGGAATAGCATCTTGTTTTATGCGAAATTCTGGTATCCATAAAGAGTGAATTACATCACTAGCAGCGATATTTAGTTGCACATCACGCCCTGCGGGTAAATGCAATTCTCCCGAAGAAATTCCTAATTCAGGATAGTTAAAAATCCAAGCATATTGAAGACCAGTAACATCAATAACTAAATCGGCGGGTTTACCTACTTCACTAGGAGACGCCCCTAAACCCACTGCCACTTTAGCACGGGGTTTGATTTCTTCAGTGTCATTTTCTCCTGGTAGAGTAGCAGCGATCGCTGCCCCCGGCATTTTAGCCATTTGATGGGCGCTGTGGTCCCCCGCTACCATTGGATCAAGTCCGCCCATCGCGTTATAAACTTCAAAACTATAGACAGCAACTACCATAACTAATACGGCTGGAATGGCTGTCCAGAGAATTTCTAGGGGAATATTGCCCCGAATCGGCGGCCCGTCTGTATCATCGCCGGGACGACGCCTAAATCTAAAGGCGGCAATGACGATAGCACCTTCTACTAGGATAAATAGTCCTGTGGCGATCGTCATCATGGTGTTAAACAGTCCATCCACCATTTCTGCTTCATCTGTAGCTGGAATGGGTAATAAACCGTGATTTTTGCCATACCAGAGGCTAATTAACGTCACTACGATACCAATTAGCATGGTGATGATGGAATTGGGGATTTTCTCCACCTTGTACCTCCTTATTTTGGGGAAATCTTGTGTAAATATACCTAAAATTCCAGGTGTGCTATGAAAAAACCATATTTACCAAGGTAAAACAGCCTTTTAGCTGTCTCTTATACACATCTCCGAGCCCACGAGA
>CAWUOF010000379.1:0-4807 GCA_963923765.1 uncultured bacterium
ATGTAGAGAGGTCTCGTGGGCTCGGAGATGTGTATAAGAGACAGAAATAAACTTGCCCCTGTCTTATTTTGTCGCTGCCTGATGGGATAAAGATTATAATCTTTACCAAAAATTAGCATAAGCCGGTGCTAAAGCACAACAACGGTTTTTTTCGACCTAAATATTTACTCCTTACTTCCCAATAATATCAACCTGCCCCCACATTAATCATTAATGATTTTTAAGATAATTTTATCATTAAATATCCCATTAATATAGAAGCAGATTAACCCAAAAATTGGTTTATTGTGTCTCACAAAAACCTTAAACACTTAAAGTTAATTGCCAACTTTTTAAAGTACCCGTATCTCCAGGAGCTAAATCAGTAACCCACAATTGCCATTTACCACGAGCAGGCAAATTAAGTACCTGTTTAAATGCCGGAGTAGTTGACAAAGAATAAGTTGCTTGCAGCTTATTAGAATTTCCTAAAATACGACTTTGTAACAACACAACAGCCCCATTAGGAGCGATTAAATTAATTTCTAAATCCCCCATAAAACTATGTTCGATATTCACAGTAACTTGCACATCTCGCACCGGACTAGAATCATTTATTTGAATAGCACTGATAATACCCGGAATATCTTGATTAGCATTAAAAAAATTTAAAATAGCAGGCATAGGGGGTGAACTTCCTTGCCAGTCCGGAATAGCTTGGGAAGTATCATTTCGTCCTTGAATCTGTTTAGCACTAGGTATAGGAGTAGCTAAACGGCGCTGTGCTAATTGTACAGCTTTAAAAGCATTAACTTTACCATAACCAAACCATTGAGAATAACCACTAGCATTATAATTACCGTATTGTGTACCTAATTGGGGGTCTGGATCGGAATCAACAATTTTATCAGCAGTTTGTTGGAGAATTTGTTTAACTTGTCCCGCAGTTAAATCCGGATTAATTGATAACACTAAAGCAGCAACACCAGCCACAACAGGAGTAGCGCTAGAAGTGCCGCCAAAATCGCTAGTAAAGTCGCTTTGATCATATCCTGCTGCACCAAGACGATCGACTGTAAAAACGCCTACACCAAAAGTAGGTGATTGTACTGCCGGTGCAGTCATAATAAAACCAGTTTGTTGTAGCCAAATACCAGGAGGTGCATTATTACTAGGCGCACATACAGAAATACCATTACCCCAATTACTATAAGCAGCTTTTTTACTTAAACTAGTACTGGCAGCAACAGCGATCGCATCTGGATGGACAGTAAAACCACTCAGCCATTTAGTCGGACCGCTTAAAATATCATTAGGCCAGTCTCGTTCATTAACAGTATCACTAATCGGACGATTAGCATTACCCGCAGCAAAAACAATCACACAGCCTTTACCATTTCTGCCTTCTGTTGCTGCCCTATTCATAGCTGCACTTTGTCGCAAGGAAAGAGGAAAATAAACCGCACTAGGTCCCCAACTACAGGATATTACCGCCGCGCCTTTTTCAATTGCCCAATCAAACAACTGCTCGATCGATTCATCATCTAAAAAACCAGTAGTACGAATAGGCATTAAAGCACAACCTGGAGCCACACCAACAACGCCATAGCCGTTTTCTTCCGCAACAGCAACACCCGCACAGGCGGTGCCGTGATTATCTTCACCTTCTTCTGGTAAAGGTAAAAAATCTTTATCTTTTAAATCTAGGGGTGCAATTATTTTACCTAATCCTTGAAAATCCGGATGATTTAAATCTACAGAATCATCAGCGATCGCCACCACAATCGCTCGCACTCCTCTAGTAATATCCCATGCTTTTTCAGCATCTATATGGGAATTTACAGCAATATATTCACCGCCAGTATTATTTAAATACCATTGTTGGGGATATAGATTATCTTTTGGGCGATAATGAGTTTGAGTTTCAATAATAATTCCTGGTTCGGCGGCTAATACTTCCGATCGCCGCATCAAGCGATTAGCAACTTTTACAGGATTTTCCAGGGATTTTTTACTAACTTGAAAAACAAAAGTATTAGGAATACCTGCTATTTGTTTAATTTTAATTAAATTAGCTTCAGCAACTATCACCGCTATAGTAGCAGCATCAACTTGGGGAGTAAAACTTAAAGTAACTTCATTATTCAAATACACATAATTACCAGGATTATTTTTTACCTGATAAACATGACTAGCAAAAACCACAGTCTCGTGAGAGCGGGCTGCTTGCATAGCTTCATCTAAAAAATTAGATGCAATGGCATATTCTATTAATTTTGCCTTGGACAAACGGCGTATAAATTTTACAGGAATATTTTCCGGCCATTTGATTTCTTCACTATTATCAATAACTTGGCGAATAGTAAAGCGATCGCTAACTTTTTCTAAAATTAATTCCTCACCACCACGTTGTAGGATAAAACCAAGATTTTCTTCTGGCACTCCCACACCTGCTAAATTATCTGTAACAGAATCATCAGGCAAATTGACATTAGTCATAAATATTTTTTCCTTAATTTATTTTGCTGCCAGACCTAAAAAATACTGACTTGTGATAAGAATTAATATAAGTTAAAATTAGTCTTATAACCAAAAAATATAATTTTTCAGGGGTGGCAGTGTCAAAATCAAACTTTATAAGTTAGAAAAAGAGAAACAAACGCTGTCTATTGCAGTATGATTATTTTTAGGGCTTGCACCCGCAACTAAAGAGACTTTTTTATGGTTAAGTCAGGTCAAACCTCTTTTCGTCGTATTCTACTATCGCGGCTCTTATTATTAAGCGTGCCAGTTTTATTGGTAGGGGAATATATTACCTACAGGAAGGCCCGCTCTAGCCTGCTGGAAACAGCCCGTCAAAATGTAACGGAAAGTGCCGTCAGGAAAGGCGAGAGCATTCAAACTAATATTAAAGCTTTAAAAGCTAACCTAATTACAGCGAGCCAAACATCTGTGCTTCAGTCTGGCTCGCCAGAAGAAGCACAAAAATTTTTAGAGCAACTAACTAGAGAATTGCCCAACAAGATAGAGTGTTTGCAACTGGCGGAAGTAACAACAGGCAAAACAGTAGTTAGTACCTGTGGCGATCGGGCCTTAAAAATTCCTATACCTAATCTACCCCGACAAAAGCCAAATCAATTAACCAGCCTTTCTAGCATTAATATTAATCTGATTTTTGACAATGAACCAAATTCCCAGGATAAAACTAGAACTTCAAATCATGTTGATTTAGGATTCACTACACCAATATATACTGGTAATGGCCAACTTCGCTACATTTTGAAAGTTGAATCAGCCTTGTATGAGCAAGAAAATATTGATCAACAAACAACCAATTCCAATACCGGTTATAAGCCTGGGTCACTTACAGGTTATACAGTGATAATTGACCAAGATGGCAAAATTCTGGCTCATCGAGATTCGGAAAGAATAGGGCGTAATATTAACGATGAAGTCGATGCTGCTAGACTAAAAAGTATTATAAGAAATGCCTTAAAGGGCGAAAAAGACTTTTTACACTTATCTTCTTTTGATAAAGAAAAAGTAGAATTACTAACCGGATATACTGCTATACCCAGTGCCCTAACCTCAGATAAACAGCAATGGATTATTTTAGCAGTAACTCGTTTAGATTATGCACTAGCTGGTCTGGATGAAATTAAACAAATTATGTTTAATTTAGTGTTGGGATTATTAGCAGCTAATTTAATTGCTACTCTTTTAGTGGCACAAGATTTAGCACGTCCCATAGAACAATTAGGGGAATATGCTTTAAATGTACAATGTACCCAAACGCCCGATCGCATACCTTATAAATTTAAAATTTATGAATTTAATCAATTAACAGAAGCGATCGATAGCATGATCGAAAGATTAAAATCCTGGGCACAAGAATTAGAAAGCGCATGGCAAGAAGCTAAAGTATCTAATCAATTAAAAAATGAATTTTTAGCCACAACCTCCCACGAATTAAGAACACCTTTAAATGCTATTATTGGCTGTATTCGTTTAGTTCGTGATGATTGTTGTGACGATCGCGAAGAAGAAATAGATTTTTTACAAAAAGCCGATGATGCTGCTATTCACCTCCTCAGCATTATTAATGATGTTTTAGATATTGCCAAAATAGAAGCCGGTACTTTATCTGTATTAAGAGAATCTGTAGATTTATCACAAATACTTAATGAAGTTATTAACTTACAAACCTTGGCGATACAAGAAAAAGGTTTAGAATTGCATTACCATAACTTAGAAAATGCGGTAATAGTCCAAGCCGATCGAGCTAAACTTAAACAAGTTTTCCTCAATGTAATTAATAATGCCATTAAATTTACCGACACTGGCAGTATTAATATATCCTCTCGCATTGCACCCATAGAGGATATGACATCACTAAATGGTAATGATAATAAAAATGGCAATAGCCAATCTGAAACGATTATTTCTAATTCCACAGAAACCCAAGAAACCCCCGATAAAAAATCTATTTCAAATCTAGGAGTTATAGTCAGCATTAAAGATACTGGTATAGGAATTCACCGCAACCAACAACATAAACTTTTTCAACCTTTTGTTATGGTAAATGGCTCTACGACTCGTCAACATGGCGGAGCAGGCTTAGGATTAGCTATTTCCCGTAACTTAATGGAAATGATGGGAGGAAATATTACTCTGATTAGTGCAGGAAAAAATTTAGGAACTACAGTAGAAATATCCTTACCTATAATTTACCTACCCACATCAGAAGATAAGGCAGATGTGCAGGAAGAAGTAAATATGGAAGCATAGGCATGGAACAGGGGAGCAGGGGAGAGGGGGGCAGGGGAGA
>CAWUOF010000380.1:0-4793 GCA_963923765.1 uncultured bacterium
TGAAATGATTGAGGATTCGTTTCAAATTGGGTGAAATCATCCCATAAGCAACGCCAGCAGGATAGCAATAAAGAAATGGCGAATTTAGACATCTATATATTCAAGTTGATGAAGTTGATTATCTGGTTTTGTAACTAAAAACTGTATCTGTCAAAACAATATTTTGGGTTCTAAATTGCATCCTGTCTTGGCTATTTTACAGCCTCACAACAGAATGTAAATTAATTACATCATCCACTATTAATAGAAACCAGGGGTTAGGATGATGATTATATGATTAGTATATGAGTTTAAACAATTAAATTTTGCTGTTGATTATTAGTAAAATTTATTTCTGTTTGAGGTAATCTGTATTTATTAGAGTTTTGTTGTTTATTAATTTCATCTTGGTGTTCTTGATAAATATCTAAATCAAACCAGAAAGTAGTACCTACACCAAGCTCACTAACTAGGTGTACATTACTATGATGTTTTTCCATAATATTACGGACGATCGATAGTCCTAAGCCTGTTCCTTCCAGGGTATGTACTCGATTTTCAACTCGGAAAAATCTTTCAAAAATAGCCTTTTGATCTTCTGGTGCGATACCAATACCAGTATCAGAAATTTCTATTCTTATTACTGGAGAATTTCTATTATTTTCCGATTCATTAGATTTATGCATTACCTGGGAATAATTGTTATTATTTTCCAGATATCCTTTTTCTGCTGTCTTGGTTTCGGGTTTCAAGAAATAAACACGAATTGCTACTTTTCCGCCCGCAGCAGTAAATTTTAGAGCATTTCCTACTAAATTAGCAAATACTTGTAGTAATAAATCGTAGTGTCCTAAAACTGCTGGTAAATCCGCTTCTATTTCTTGGATAAGTTCAATTTCTTTATCTCGTGCATTAAGTTGATAAGTTCGCAAAGTTTGCTCTACTGCTTGGGTAATATCTACCGCTTCTAAGTGATAAATTTTACAGGATTCTAAGCGAGATAAATCTAATACATCATTAACTAAACGGGTGAGGCGATCGGTTTCTCGGTTAGCAGTTTCTAAAAATTCTTTTCGTTCTAACTCTGACAAATCTTCCCCATATTCGTACAGAGTCTCAATAAAAGATTTAATATTAAATAAAGGTGTTCTTAATTCATGGGAAACATTACTAATAAATTGACTTTTTGCCTCGTTTAACTCTACTTCGCGGGTAATATCCTGCACTGTCATCGCAATACCTTTAATATTTTCCCGATAATGGTCAAATACTGTAGTTAACAGAATCCGAATTGTGCGATTAGTTGGTTCATAAAGAGCAATACGAAATTCCCCGCCCTCTCTATCTCCTGCTGCAATTTGATATAAAGGTCGAGTGACTTCTACTTGCATGGCAGCCGGTAGGTTATGCAAGACATTTTCCCCCACTAAATTTTTTCCTTCCCAATTAAAAATACGTCTAGCAGTGGGGTTAACTAGCACTACATTCATATTAGTATCTAATAAAACAGCACCATCAGCAATAGTGGAAACTAAGGTTTCTAATTTAGCTTTTTCTGCGGTGAGTTCTTCAATATTTTGTTCTTCATATTTTTCTAGCTTTTCTGCCATTTCATTAAAGCTATAAATTAGTTCTCCTAGTTCCCCACCCAGGGGTAAATCAATTCTTTGTTTAAAATTACCAGTGGCGATATTTTTTACACCTAAAAGTAATTCTTTAATGGGTTTGGTGATAGTTAAAGCATTAAATACTGCTCCTAAAATTACCATTACCCAGATGGAAACAAAGACTGCGATGGTGACATCTCTGGTGAGATGGGAGGAGGTGACAACAGTGGGATTTTGATTAATGCCGATCGCCAGTACTCCCAAGTATTCGCCTTCGTGAGTTAAGGGTACAAATACATCAGCTATTTCTCCATCTGGTGTTTTATGCTGACGCACCATTGGTAATTCAGAGTTAGTAGCAAAGTTTTCCGGTAGTTGAATGCGTCGCCTAATTGTATAGGAACTTTTTATTTGAGACTCAGAAAAAGGAATTCCTAGATATATTTCCCCATCTTTATCAGCATAAAGCATATAACGGACACTAGAGGTGGTGCTGTAAAACTGATGGGAAAAGCGAGCGACCTCTGTGCGGTTATCTTGGGCTATTAAGGGGGCAACATTAGCAGCGAGGAGTAAGCCTAGATCTCGACCGAAACGGGTATCATTGAGGCGAGCGTCTTCTTGAATGGTGTTAACGGCCCAGAAGGTTAAACCACTCATCAGAAGAGAAACTACTAGGGTGGCTGCTGCCAATAGTCGCGTTTGCAGGGTGAATTCTGACCACCAACGCGCTGTTATTTCTTGGATGGTTTTAAGTATGGCCAACACTGGTATTACTCAGGAGAACGTCTCTACAAGCATTTATTGTGGCACGTTCTGGAGTTTGTGGGAAAGGTTATTTGATTTTAAAGAGTAAGTTAGGATGGAAATTAAGGGACAAAAGGGCGGACAGGATTATTTATAAGTAATTTGCCAATATTAAAAATAAATTTTAAATAATAAATTAAATAGTAAATTAACCTCGGTATTGCCAAAAAAATAAAGAGGGAAAAGGCAAAAATATTAAGTGATATATCAGCTAATTTAACAGCGATAAATTATGATTAATTCATGGAACACTGTTGAATATTAGGAATTACCACTAAATTTTTTGTTTTTCCACTCTTTTGTTAGATAATAGTTATTTCTTCCAACCTTTTTCAGATTGTTCTAATACATAGGTGGCAACATTCAAAATTTTTTCTTCACTCAAGCGACCTTTAAAAGCAGGCATACCATTTTTACCATTTGTAACTTGTTTGGTAATAGCTTCGATCGAATTCATCCCATATTTTGCTAAGTCAGCGCTGCTTAAGCTTTTTGTAGGATTAACCAAATTTTTACCACCCAAGTGGCAAGAGGCGCAAACAGCATTAAAAATTTGGGCTCCGGCTGCCGCATCTCCAGCAGCGAAGGCGGGACGGGCAGTGCCAAATGTAAATACGGCCAAAGCTAACAGAACAATGGATAGTAGTTTTTTCAAAGTCTTTCTCCTGGAATCCAACACCAAAAATTATGAGCAGGTTTATTTTATCTTGCTTTGTTACCAGAAATTAAGTTAATTTTTTACTGAATTTCTGATCTATAGAAATTAATATATAAGAATAATAAATATATTGTATTTAATACCCTTTACATATTTTTTTTCTTTAATATATGAGAAAGATCAACAGTAAAGGGATAATTACCATACTTGACAACAATTGAAAATAAGTGATAATACTTAATTAGTAATATTTGGTGAGGCCAAGACTAGCTATAATAATTAATTATAATCAAAGGCCAAAATGAGGCAAAAACGGTGTTGTGGTGGTTAGTTTTGATAGCAAGGAAATATCTAGGGATAATAAAATAAATAGATAATAGATAATAGGTAACAAAAATCTCAGATGGCAGGCAAAGGTTTGAGCATTTACCTGATTGAATTCTAAATTACCTATTAACTATTATCTATTAGACATTAGAGTATTATTGCCGATCAAATTAGCGGATTGATTTACCGCCGCCCCATTGGTTGCCGATAATTTTGGGTTGCAGGAGGATGTGACCAGCGATCGCTGTTAAATCCTTATCTGAGAGATTTCTCATTTCTGGGAAAATATCAGCGCTTTTTGTGCTGGGGTGTAATTCCGAAATTTCTGTTTCCCCATCATAGGTGGTGGGATTTTTCAGATAATCTACCAGACTTGCAACATTATTACGGGCAGGAGTAGCCTTAGCTAGGGTTTCTGGATCGAGGCCAATGTTGAAATCAGTTTTAGTGGTACCACCAGCATGGCACTGGGCGCAAACGGCGTTAAAAAGTTTTTTGCCTTGCTTAACTTGTTGTAGGGATAAGGTAATTTTCTCACCCTGATCATTAAGTGGAATAGTACGCACTTTTTTACTTAGTTCTACGGCATTGGCATTGCTGACAAACATTTGAAAAGTCAAAACCACAGTGGCCACAGCGAGCCAGAAGAATCTTTTAATCATGTTTCTCCTTAATTTGATAAATTCTGTTTGCCAGTTGTTGTCCCTGGGCTAAAAATCCCAGGGTTGTTAACGAGGCTACTTTATGAATATCATGCCATTGAGAGTAACAATCTTATTCACGATGATTTTTCTAGTTTTAATCAGAGGTGACATTGCTAAATTCTATGGCTGATCTAATTTCTGCTAGGTGTGGGCCTGGTGTTGGTTGGGGCTGGTGCAGGCGGATCAGCATAGCCAAGGTTTGTTTAAGTTGGGTGCGGGGGACGATCGCATCTACAAAACCATGATTAAGCAGATATTCTGAAGATTGAAAGTTTTCGGGTAATTTTTCCCGTAGAGTTTGCTCGATAACCCGCCGACCAGCAAAACCGATAGTAGCTTTTGGTTCAGCGAGAATTATATCTCCCAACATGGCAAAACTGGCGGTAACTCCTCCAGTTGTTGGGTGGGTGAGTATGGGCATATAAAGCAAATGGTTGGATCTATGGCGTTCTAATGCCCCAGAAATTTTCGCCATTTGCATTAAACTCAGCATCCCTTCCTGCATTCTGGCCCCACCAGAGGCACAAACAATGATTACTGGTAATCGCTGCCGGGTGCCTGCTTCGATTAAGCGTGTCAGTTTTTCCCCCACGACGGAACCCATGCTGCCCCCCATAAATCGGAAGTCCATCACCCCCAGGGCAACAGGTAAGCCGTCTATTTTGCCGATGCCTGTTTGTACGGCATCAGTAAGGCCGGTTTTTTCTTGAG
>CAWUOF010000381.1:0-4789 GCA_963923765.1 uncultured bacterium
TCTTTGATTCTATCTTTAAATTGTGGTGGAGCTAAATCAATGGCAGCAGTAAACAAGGGTTTAGCTTCATCATTTTTACCTTGAAGCTTAAACACCATAGCTTTAGCAAAGATGGGGCGCCAATCTTTAGCATTGTTTTTAGTTAAGCCATCATAGATAGCGATCGCCTCATCATAACGACGTTGATCAGCATAGACAGCGCCTAATAGCAACTGCACCGAAGAAGTATCTATAGTACCAGCTTTAGTTTGATTAGCAGCAGGAGCATTTTTCAGGGTATCTTGCAACAAACCTATAGCAGCTTCAGGGCGTTTTTCTTCCATCAGCAATTGTACTAAACCTTGCAAAGCGTCCAGATTACCTGCATTAGTACCTAAAATAGTCCGATAAGCTTTAGCGGCACCTTCTCGATCGCCCATATACTGTTTAGCTTGGGCTAAAAGTATATTATAACGGGGTTGATCGGGATTAAGTTTGGCCAATTTTTCCAAAGGTTCGATCGTGCCTTTGACTTCAGTTTGTCCTAATTGCACTAATTCTAACCGTACCTGCAACAATCCTTTTAAAGCAGTCTGGTTTTCTGGTTCCCGTTGTAAAACCAATTCATAACCCTTTTCCTGGGCTTTTAATTCTTCTAATTTTTTGGAACTTGTTTCTGTCTGGGCGGGAGTTGGAGATGTCCCACTACTACTAGGATTAGCCTGTATAGCGCTTAAGTAGGGAAATATGGAAAAACCCAAAAAAGAGACTAGCCCCAAAACCAAAACAATTTTAATAAACCAGCGACCAGATGTTTTATCAGACACAGAAATATTTTGAACTCAGCTATATCTATCTTCTATCAGCTTTTAGTACATATCAGCGATCGCAATAAAACTGCTCGTTGCATTATTAATACCTGCATTGAGCAAGGAAGTCGTAAATTTTGGGTTGACATAATGCTTACCCTAAAAGGCTAGAGAGTATATCAAAAGGCTGATAACCCAAGCTAGTAAAAATTTTCTGGTAAACCAGGCGAGATTGGTATTGCATTAAGCTTGTTTGGTTGATTACCACTGCTATTAACGGGGCTGGAAATATTTTGAGAAATATTTAAATAAGCAGCATGAAAATAATTTCAGACTGTCTATAGGTTGTTTGGCAGGACTTTTAAGAGTAAAAATCTATTAGGAATCTTCCGTTACATCCTTGAGGATTACAGGAAGAGTGTCAATCACAGCCTAGACTAGAAAGTATATATAGTTTACGGATATGCCCAGAAAACAGGTGCATTCGTAAAATAAGCAGACTAATGGGATCGTGCGTCCATTCCGCCATACAAGCGATTGCTTATGAGTTCCTCTTCTAATCCCGCATCTAAGCGTTCTAAAAAAACAGCCAATAAACCGATCGAAACTAGCGATACTTCTGTGAAGTCCCTAGAAGATCAAGCCGAAACACTAGTAGCAACACCACCTAAACCCACTCCTGGGGAAAGCCAAGTTGTTACACCAGAACCTGATTTAATAGCTGATTCTGTGGCCAATTATGACCCAGAAGAACTAGTAGATCCCTTATCTGGTTTAGAAGCAATTTCTCGGCAGCAGCCTATTCCGCCCCCTAGCGAGGAAAGGCAATATCGGGCTATTGGTTTAATTCGGGGTAAATATCTACCGTCGATGGATCAGTTTACTCAAGGTGTTCTACTATCTAGTGATGGCACTCCGATCGATGCTGTGCTTTTGGGCCGAATTATGAGTTTGGTAAAAAACCACTTAAATTTAGACCAAGAGCATCTATGGGTAGTTTATCCCCGCACCAGGCAACAGGATAGTAATCTCCATGCCCAAATAGTAGGAGTTTGGGAGCCAGAAACCCTGTCTTCCAAACCAAATGAATCAGGCAGCAACGATGAACAAGACACTTCTACAGTGAAAACCGATTATGGTGATGTGGAAGATGGCTATTTTTCCGTGCGCGGTGAGGTAATTTATCAAAGCCTAGATCCGGCTAATGTCATCGTTAAAATTAAACAGTCTCCCCGCAAGCCAACTGATAATCCTAAGTTTTTTAAATTAAAACTGAATGGCATCTTAGAAGGCAAAGCTGTAGGCCATTTTTGGGATCTTCATGTGCGACGGCAGCAAAATTCCCTAACCATTGAGCAAGCTAAGGATATTGGTTTATTGCCGCCGAAAAAGAATCCGAAAAAAGCTTTTGGTAAAGGAGGAAATAAACGTTTTGGTGGAGGGGGTAAAAAGCCCTTTGATCCTAATCGTTCCTCTCGTTTCAAAGATAGTGCTGCCACAACGGTAACTCCTCCGGTTCGCAAAGATCCTTTGCCAAAACCTGTTAAACGTAACGATCGATCTAGTCAACCTCCAGTTAACCCAGATTAATTTGGGAACCCCATAAATCTTGAGGTAAAAAAGTTCGATCGCTCGGAATTGGTGCTACTGGTTCCGTGAGGGTAAATTCACCCAGAGCAATTCTTTGTTTTAGTTCGAGGGCAACCTGGCGGGATAGATAAATACTGGCTAAAGGAGCCACCCGCACAGGTTTGCCGTCAATATTTAGGCGTCCGGTTTTTAATTGGGCGTAACTAGCTAAACCAAAGGTAGGCCGAACGCGCCGGGGGATGGAAAAATCCACCACTGGCGCTACTAAGTCTTGATCTTGTACGGCACATTTGGCTACTATTTCTTCGTTTAAAACTGGCAAGGGAATGCCCACGCCTAACATGATAGACGGCCCGTAATTTTTAAAGTAACATCCTCGCACCCATTGAGGTTGCATAAGTTTGGCATCACCTATTAAAGCTAGGGTAGAAGCTGGACCGATGGGGGTGCGATTCGGTAGGCGTTTTTGTAAGGGAAAATGTTGTGTGCCTTCCCAGGCTATGTAACCTATACCTCCACCTAAAAATATGCGACTGCCAATACCAATGGCTTGTAAGTCGGGGTCATTTAGTAGGGGTGAAATGGCACCGGGATTTGAGTAAACGGCATTACCGAGACGAGGTTGTAATGGTCCTAAATAGGTATATAGGGGTCGATCGCCGCCATTTACTCCTACAATAAAATTTTGATAAAGATTGCGCGGGTTATATAAATAAAATTGGTTGATTGTATCTTTGGTGATGGTAGTTTCAAAAGATGCACGGGGATAACAGTCTGTAACTTGACCGATCGCCCTTAAATTTACAGGTTTTCCAGCAATTAAGTTTTCGATGACATGACCGCCACCATGTTCTTTTGATTCTTCTCCATCCAATGATTCACTAATTTGAGTAGCGCCTAAATATAAATCCACTGCTCCAAAGCCAGAATAGGCTAAAACCCCATCTAGCCAACATTGACGTATTTTTATCGGTGGATCTGTATGCCCCAGGTTAATAATAGCCCCCGAAGATTCCATCGGCTCAAATGTGCCTGTGGTGATTACGTCTATTTCTTTTGCTGTTTGGGTAACTCCTGCTTCTGCAATACGGGCTTTTGCTTCTTCTATGGTTACTACTACGGCTTTTTGTTGACTAATTTTTTCGTTGATTTCAGCAATTGTTGGCATGGTGAGGCAGGGGGGCATTGGGCATTGGGCATTGGGTATTGGGCATTGGGGAATATTAGTAATAATAATTGATGGTTATTTTAACTAAAATCTAAAATTTAAAATCTAAAATCTTTTGGTGTGAAATATTAAATAAGTATTAGAATTACTTGGCTTTTGTTGATTTTTTAGTCAATTATATTTGCATTTCTTCCTTATCATTATTAGCATATTATGGAGAAGATGGGTTTGTCAAGGGTAGGAAATCTAAACTCCCGTTTTTGGGCAAGATGACCAAAAATATCGTCCTTATAATACCATCAGTCAACGCAGGGGTACTGGGCATCGGGGTTGGTCTCTTTGATTGTTGATTATTTAACCTTATCTCCTTGCTATTTAAGAAATAAAACTTATTTCGTTTTTTTGTTTAAGTCCTGTTATTAAGATGGGCAGGGGGGTAGGGAAAGTTAGTAATGATAATTTGTTAGGTATGTCAACATCTAAAATTTATGAATAATAGATTTCCTTCAAAACGCCAAAATTATACTCGTATTCCGACTAAAAAGCTAGTCTATTTTGAATTGGGTAAGGAAAAATATGCTGTGGCGATCGAGCAGGTAAATTATGTTGTCCATGAATTTACTTTTCATGGCGTTATGGAGAATGGAATTAGTATAGTGCAAGAGCGCGATCGCACCATACCAATTATTGATTTATCTGTGATATTTTTAAGTAGTAAAGAGGTTCGCCAGAGTCAATATTTAATTGTTTGTAAATTAGATAGTGGTAATATTCTTGGTATCCCCCTGCCCGATATGCCTGCTATTCTCGAAGTCCCTACAGATAAATTTACAGATATTCCCGAATTATACCGTCAAAATAATTTACATCCGGCAGTGGAAAAAATTATTCAAGTTATGGATAAGGTACCGATTTTTTATATTAATTTAGAAAAAATTATAAAATAGCTGCTATCCAATTTTATAGATAAACAGCCAATCGTTGATTTATATTGATTAATTGTGATGTAGATTACCAAAAAACTAGGCGATAGATTTACCATCTAATTCATCCAGTTTAGATGACCAAGTAGATATATCTAAGACAACTTGTTGTGATTGTGGAGTTTGATTAGAATCGTGGGAGTTTGCAAGAATAGGCATTTCTAAACGGCAGTGCAGACAAAACCAATATATACCATTACGACCTATATGCCGTAGTAGGCGTCGATCGCAGCAAGGACAATGGTGCATAATATTTACCC
>CAWUOF010000382.1:0-4775 GCA_963923765.1 uncultured bacterium
GATGTAGAGAGGTCTCGTGGGCTCGGAGATGTGTATAAGAGACAGATACAAGACAGATTTTAATATCTGCTCAGGAAAATTATTTTAATTCCTGGGGCATAAATAAGCAAATATTTTTATTTAAATTTACAATTATTCATTATATTAATTACTTTCTAGTTAAATAACTATTTAACAATAAAAATCAAATATTATTTAGCAATAAAAATTATTACTAAATAATATTAAAAAATATAAACTTTTAAAGGAAATGATAATTTCAAGAGATAATAAATTGTGAAAAATTTTTAAGGGAAAATTAAAGATAGTTATGGACAAGTTTAAAGGTTTATCGAGGCGTAATTTACTAAAACTTGGTGCAGGGGCGATCGGAACTGGTGCTATAACAGCATGGTGGGGTTCGGAGGCAATAAATCAAATTGGTTCGCCATTAATGGCTGCGGAAATAGCAGCAGCCGAAAATGATATAACTCCAGATCAAGCCTTGAAAAAATTAATGGATGGCAACCTCCGTTTTGTGACAAAAAAACGTGAAAATCCTAATCAAAGTTTTGCTCGTCTGGTAGAAGTAGCTAAAGGTCAAGCACCCTTTGCAGCTATTCTTAGTTGTGCAGACTCGCGAGTAGTACCAGAAATTATTTTTGATCAAGGTATTGGTGATGTATTTGTGGTGCGTGTAGCTGGTAATGTATGTACTAAAGAAGAGCTTGCTAGTGAAGAATTTGCATCATTAGTATTAGGTGCAAAAGTTTTAATGGTTATAGGGCATCAAAGCTGTGGGGCTGTTAAAGCTGCCATTGAAGCTAAAAAATTGCCCGGTTCCTTGGATAGTTTGGTAGCAGCAATTAAGCCGGCTGTTGATTCTTCCGCCAAAGAAAAAGGCGATCGCCTTGATAATGCCATTAAAGCTAATGTGAAACTGCAAACTCAAAGACTAAAAGCATCACCAATTATTAGTAAACTCAATCAAGAAGGTAAACTAACCATTGTTGGTGGTTATTATAGTTTGGACACAGGAGAAGTTACAATCATTAGCTAATTTTCTAGTTCTAAATTTATATTAGTTTTGAAACATTTACTTTGTTGATGAGTAGAAAGAAACCAGGTTTTTTGAAAAAACCTGGTTTCTAGGGTGTAGCCTTAGAAATAAATGCTAACTCTTGTCCTACTTAACTCATTCTTATTTAAAATAACTATATATTAGTTTTGAAACATCCTCTTTTCTGCTGGGAAAGGAGATTAGGTTATTTTAATTTACCCATAACTATAGAAAATTTTGATGGTAATTTAAATATTTTCTAAAAAACATTAACATATTTTGCCTGTATTACCCGAATTTAATCATAACTTTATAAATTTTTCTTGGATATATAAGGCGATCGGCCATTTCAATAATTATAAAACCCTATGCTAACAAAGTATTTAGCTACTATATCCCTATTATTTTTTATACTTTTCAGCAAAAAAAAAATAAATAATAAATTTATTTAAAATTGGGAAATTTTATGGTAATTTTTAAAGTCGCAAGGGGACTCTAAAACCATAACTTTTTTACTAAATATTTCAATGCAAATACATTCTTCTTGGACACAAATAGCCCAGATAATTGAAAGTCGCGAAATGGCACGAGATATACTAATGGCTCTTTTTCTCGCTAATAGACTTAACCATCATAGTCGCCCCATAGGAAAATAAATAGGCTCGACATAACATATCTTAATTGAAAATAGGTTAAAACCTACTAATCAATAAACTAAGTTTGCACCAGCAGACTTAGTTTTGTATTATACTGCTGGACTAACATTAATTATAATTACATACAAAGAAAATAAATAATGGGGCATTGAAAATGGGGCATGGGGTATTCCTAAAAAAGTTTGTATGATTGGTAATAATTTTATTTCAGTTTCACCAAAAATCTAATAAACATTGACCATAATTAAAATTAATCCTCCTACAAAAACTGTTTATTTTTTTCCCTGTGTTAAGAATTTCCCTAATAAGAAATTTCCCTATTAGTACAAAAGTCTAATCAAGCCAAATCAAAAAAATGGGACATGGTATTTTTTCAAATTACCAAAAAATCTGTTATAATCAAAGCCAGTTTTAATGCTTGATTGATTATCTAGTAAATATAAGTAAAAATTTCTACCTATCTACCTAAAATATTATGACTCAAATCCAAGGTTTATCGCAAGAAGAAGTACGCTTACGTCGTGCCAAAGGACAAGGTAATAATATTCAACTAAAAACAGGTCGATCGTATCTGGATATTTTACGGCAAAATGTTTTTACATTTATAAATAACGTTTTATTTAGCATCGGTATCGCCCTAATTATTCTGAAAAGACCAGGAGATGCGATCGTCAGTGTAGCAGTAGTATTTTTAAACACGATCGTTGGGGTAATACAAGAAAGTAGAAGTAAACAAAAACTCGATCGAATTAGCTTATTAACTCGCCCAAAAGTAACAATAATTCGAGAAGGGAAAAAAGAAATAGTAGATCCCAGCGAAGTAGTATTAGGCGACATCATCCAAGCCCAAGCAGGTGATCAAATAGTAGTAGATGGCAGCATAGTAGATGATGGTAAAGTAGATGTAGATGAATCATTATTAACAGGAGAATCAGATTTAATTCCCAAAAAACAAGGCGATCGACTCCTATCTGGCAGCGTAGTAATTAGCGGTAGTGCTTGCTACGAAGCCGAAAAAGTAGGATTAGAAAGCTTTGCCAACAAACTAACAGCCACAGCCAAAGCATACCGACAAGTAATAACCCCACTACAGCAAGAAATAAATCTAGTAATTAGATTATTACTGATGTTAGTTAGCTATATGTGGATTTTAATAGCTATTTATTCAGTAATACAATCAGTAGACTTAGTAGAAAGCGTAAAAATGGCGGCTATTATCGGGGGTTTAATTCCCAACGGCTTATTTTTAATGCTAACAACTACCTACGCGATCGGGGCAGTAAGAATGTCTCGCACTGGGGCATTAGTACAGCAAATGAATGCCATAGAATCCCTGAGTAATGTAAATATATTATGTTTAGATAAAACAGGCACATTAACAGCAAATCGCCTCGCCCTAAATAACATTTATCCCATAGATATTTCGGAAGAATCTTTACGGGAACAAATAGGTATATATGCAGCTAGTACAAAAGCAGGAAATCGCACAAACGAAGCCATAGCTAATGATTGTCCACAAAGCGCAAAAACCGTAGCAGAAGAAATACCCTTTTCTTCCGATCGCAAATGGAGTGCCCTAGCTTTTAACTTACCAGATTATCAAGGTATTTATGTACTAGGCGCACCAGAAATGTTACAAGAAAAAGTATCATTAAATACTGAATGGCAAGAAAGAATCAAAGATTTAACAGATTGTGGTTTGCGCGTGTTAGTTTTTGCCTATCATAAAGATATACAACCGCTATATAACACCGCAGGTAAACCCCAATTACCAACAACATTACAACCGATCGGATTAATTAGCATTAGAGATGAATTACGAGAGCAAGCAGCAGAAACTTTACATGGTTTTCGGCAAGCAGGATTAGATATTAAAATAATTTCTGGAGACAATCCTAACACCGTTGCAGCTTTAGCAAAACAAGCCGGTTTCGAGCCAAATATCATGGCAATTTCCGGACAAGAATTAGCCCAAATGGATAACGAACAATTTGCTATTACAGCCGAAAAAACCACAATTTTCGGTCGTATTACTCCCCAACAAAAAGAGCAATTAGTTGCCGCTTTGCGATCGAGGGGAAATTACGTAGCCATGATTGGAGATGGAGTTAATGATGTCATGTCATTAAAAAAAGCTAATCTAGGTATAGCCATGCAAAGTGGCAGTGCAGCCACTCGTAATGTTGCCGATATGGTATTACTAAACGATTCCTTTGCCGCATTATTACCCGCAGTGCAGGAAGGGCAAAAAATTATCAACGGCATTCAGGATGTTTTAAAACTATTTTTAACCCGGATTCTTTACGTTTCCCTGTTAATTAATTCCACCAATTTTATCGGCGTAGATTTTCCTGTTTCTGTTAAACAAAATTCCCTATTACTAATGTTAACAGTTGGTATTCCTCCCCTGGGTATGATTACATGGGCGCGATCAGGTTTAGCATCTAGGGGACTAATTCGATCGGTCATGCATTTTGTCATACCGGCGGCAATAACTATATTAATCGTCACTAAAATAGTTTATTTAGTTTATTGGAACTATAAAGATATAGCAATAGCTCAAACTGCTTTAAATATTACAGCAGTTTTATGCGGACTATTACTAATTAGTTTCGTGGAACCTCCCATTAAAGCTTTTGTCGGCGGTGATGCCTTTAGTGGTGATTGGCGTCCTTCTATATTAGCATTTTTCATGTTAGTTATCTATGTATTTATTCTGGCTACTCCCGAATTACGAAACTTTTTTGAATTAGTAGCTTTACAACCAAAAGATTACTTAATAATAACTGGACTTGTAACTACATGGGCGTTTTCATTACGCTTTATTTGGCGTCAGCGTTTATTCGATCGCCTATTAGGAATTGATTTACAAGTTCCCCACCAATAAATTTTGAGATTATCAATATATCATCAAAAACTTCTCATTTTTATTCATAAAATAAGGGTGCATTTTCGCACATTTAATAGCACTTTAGCACTAAAGTGCAACAACGTTTATTTAATCGGAAATGCCCCCGAAAAATAATTGAAAAATAATTATTTTAGTCCTTTCCTAGCCTTATTTACCAAAGTTAAATACT